>JAIRJQ010000131.1 GCA_031260545.1 Methanomassiliicoccaceae archaeon
AATTGTAACGACCCCGTTCAGGACTTACTCTTGGATGATATACGATGGTAATGGTAGTATATAAAAATCGCTCTCTCGCTCTACCCGCCTAATGTTATCTCGATTATTTGCGATCGATCTTCTCCATCGCCGAACCCATTTTCTTGACGTTCTCGGACAGCTTATCTTCCGAAATGACAGAAGTCCTCAGGAAATTTCGCCGTACGTTCGGCCACCGTGCGCTGAACAAGGGTCACGACATTCATAATGTATCCATTGTCATCGGCCGCCAAACAGTGCCGCGACGCAACGATATTGCTGCGACAAGGAGCAACATGTCGCTTCGCGGGAAATGAAGGATGTTTGGAAGAAAATGCGAAAAACGGAGGTCGTCGAAAGCACCGATTCAAAACAATAGAATTTTTTCTGAGCGATCTGTATTTGACAGATAGCGGGCTTGAAGGGATCGAAGCCCTCCGGACCTAAGATGGAATGATCATCGTATTACCGTTTTTGATCGGTCCGCATCATTATTCATGATCCGTCCGGCGTTAACTCCAGTTTATATCTTTCCTTATCTCTTTCAGGAAGTTCCTTCCCTTTTTGGACGCCTTTATCCTTTCCGGATCCAGTTTTATTATGCGCACGTCGCTGCTGTCCGGGCAGTTCTCCAATATTTTTCCTTCATAAGAGATGAATTTGCTTCCGCCGGCCATGATGAATCCCGGATCCGGGCCGACCATGTTCACAAATATCATCTCAATGGAATTCTCTGCGCACCTGGCGGGCATTATCTTCTCATATTTTTCCAGCACCGGTCTCGGAACGGCGGCTATGCATACCACGAGGTCAACATCATTCGCCGCGTACCATCTGAACAGTTCGTTGAACATCATGTCGTTGCCTATTGCGATACCGACCTTCAGACCTCTGCAGTCGAATATCTTTGGTTCATTACCGGCAGTGAAGACCTCACTTTCTAAAAATTTCTCGTTGGTGCCGAGATGTATCTTCATGTAGACCTGTTTGTTCTCGCCGTCCGTTAATATGGCGCAATCATACAGCTTACCGTTCTCTTCAACGGGACCGCCGAACAGCATCAGAGCTTTTTTTTCCAAAATGTGCTTGTTCACCTTGTTCATGAACATAACGTCCATATTTTTCATGAACTTACCGCAATCTTTATCATATCCGGTAGAGAACATCTCCGGAAATATCAGCATGTCCACATCCGTATTGTCGATCAGCATCTTTGCCTTGGAAGCATTGTACGGCGGATCGTTCACTTGACCTCTGGCCTGTGCGATAGCGATTTTCATAGTTAATGATAAATGGAACGTGAATATAAACTTTTGATAAGAACGATAATCAAAAAATGATTTATAGTGTTCCTCTGTTTCAAGCATATATGCCTGTCATCAATTTCAAGTACACCGACCTCTGCGACCTCATAGGAGAGGAGATATCAAAGGATGTTCTCGTTGACCGCATACCGATGATGGGTGCGGACATGCACGATATCGTCGGCGATACGGATGAGATGTCGGTCGAATTCTTTCCCGACCGCCCCGATCTTTATTCGGTCGAGGGATTGGCAAGGTCACTGAGATCGTTCCTTGATACAGAACCAGGAATGGCCGAGTACGACGTGGAAGGAACGGATATTGTCATGAATATTGACAGCAGCGTGAAAAATGTGAGGCCGTATGTGCTTTGCGCTGCGGTCTTCGACATTGAGATCACGGATGACCTTCTCAGATCACTTATGGAAATGCAGGAGAAGCTGCATTTAACGATAGGCAGGAAAAGATCGAAGATAGCGATAGGTGTCCACGATCTTGATAAAGTTGTCCCGCCGTTCACATACAAGGCCGTCGGCCCCAAGGAAATATCATTCGTTCCGCTTGCAAAAACAGAAAAATGGGACCTGGACGAGATACTGAAAAAGCATGAGAAAGGCATGGACTATGCGCATCTGCTTGAAGGAAAGAAAAAATATCCGGTGATACTGGATTCCAACGGCGATGTTCTCTCATTTCCTCCGATAATCAACGGTACGCTTACGACCGTTACCGTCAACACAACAAATCTTTTTATTGACGTTACCGGAACGGATCTGAAAGCAGTGAAAGGTGCGCTTGATATTTTGGTCACTGCATTAGCGGAACGCGGCGGCTCGATCGGAAGCGTATCGATGAAAGGTGCTGAGGAATTCGAATCTCCTGATCTTACGCCTTCCGAATGGAAGATAGACGTGAATGAGTGTGAAAAATTCATCGGAAAGAAGATAAAAGCGGAAGGAATAGTAAAAGCGCTCAGGAGGATGGGGCTTGATGCGATAAAGGACGGGACGGACGTTCATGTCCTTGTTCCGCCGACGCGCCTTGATATAATGCACGCCGTAGACATCTACGAGGATGTTGCGATAGGATACGGATTCGAGAATTTCGGATCGGAGCACACCCTTGTGCAGACGAACGGCAGGAAAAGAGATATAACAATGATCTCAGACCGTCTGCGGGATGTTATGGTCGGTCTCGGTTATACCGAGGTCACGACATTAACGTTAAGTTCCGAGGAAGAGGAATTCGTGATCTCGGGATTGCCGGAAAAGAAGGTCGTTGCCGTAAAGAATCCGATAACTGAAGATAATACATGTTTGAGGTCATCGTTATTGCCGTCCGTGATGCGCGTGATAAAAAAGAACAAACACCGCGACCTTCCTCAGCGGATGTTCGAAATAGGAGATGCCGTGGCCGACGCGAAGAAACAGAGACGCTTATGCGCTGTTGCGACACATTCAAGAACATCGTTCACCGAGATCAAATCGATCGCAGAGTCCGTGTTAAGAGAGATGTGCCAGACATACACATTAAGGCCGTGCTCATACTCAACGTTCATAGAAGGCAGAGGTGCCGAGATAATCATAAACGGAAGATGCGCCGGATATTTCGGAGAGATGTCCCCTCGCGTGATAACGGAATTCGGCGTGAACCATCCGGTCATATTCTTTGAGATGAATATTACAGATATGTCGGAGAATATTTCCGTGGGGCTGTTCTAAGGCATCTCCCACAGCCTCGGGACCATTGCTGCGGTGACACTCTGTTCCGTTAATGCTTTCCGGTCAAGCTGGCCTTTGCTTAATATCCCTATGGCACCTTCCTTCCTTCCGGATGCGGCATCTCCGTATATCCTGACCATCGCATCCCCGACCGTCATTCCCGATCTTACGAGGTCCGCAACTTTGTCGGGATACCTGAACCCGGAGCCCATTCCCACTGTGATCACGCTGTCCCTGTCCAATATCGCACAGTGCTGAATATCATACAAATGTCCGTACAGCTCAAAGACGCCCGCTTCTATCCCGACGGACAATGAACTTTCGCCTATTGCGGCTTTAGCGCGATTGACCGCTCCGATATATGTTTCGCCGCCGAACGGCTGTTCCGGAACGCAGGTCTCGACCTTCACCGGAATTATACGGACGCTGCCGTATATCCTTTCCATGACCGTTCTGACCGCTTCTACCTTGATCTGATTCATTGACCCTACTGAGATCAGCATCGCATTCGCATCGCCCGATCTTGAATATTCGCCGTCGAGTATCTTGCTTGCATGCAATTCGATACCGCTTTTGCTTTTTACCATGTCGATAACGGAAACGAACATCGGTTCCAGGCCGGCGGCGGCCCTTTTCTTGTTGATCTCCGTACCTATCCTTTCCGTTTCCTTGGAAACGACAAGATAGCTTTTTTCCATTGTCGCTGCAAATCCGAACTGATCCGATATGGGGACGATCTCGGCGGTGCGTCTTATGCTCTCCAGGAACAATATCAGCCCTTTCATTCTCAAATAATATGGATTTATCCTTTTTCTGCCCTTGGATGCGAAATCGTCCGTCGTTAATCCGATGATGACATCATTTGACAATTCGAACGCCCTTTGGATCAAAGCTTTATGACCGTCATGCACGATGTTGAATGTCCCGCCTAATATCGCTTTCATCGGCCTCACCAGATCATTATGATAGCGACGAACATCATCACTATCGCTAACGCCTCGATGATGTACAGCTGGCGTTTCTTTTTCTTAAGTTCTGCCTTTTTTGAGTTCAGGCACCCGTCGCCGCAAAATCTGCCCTCTTCTGTGTGTGCCTTTCCGCAGACGTAACAGTGTCTGTGCTGCGGTAATCTCTCTATGTCCGCCATACGCTTACATACTGTACCGATAATAATAATTTGTCTATCGTGTTCCCTTATCGTACGTCCCATAAAGGCATGCGCAGATCATCCAGACATTGTTCGGGACCCGTCTTTTTTTTTACTGCATTGTATGACAAAAAATGCGGCGGCGGTAATTATCGGGATCGTTACGCAGGGCCGCGCCGCCTGTCGATCTCATTGAGCACCACGATCATACAATGGTCCGCATGCAAACTCACAGGACCGATACATACCTTCAGCGGATCGCAGCTCATTACGGCCGCTTCCTCATCATTTGTAAGGTCTTTATCGTCGCCGAGTATGAACACCGGGTCCTCCGGAAGGCCGAACTCACGTATGTCCGTGCCGTCCTCTTTTAAGTAAACGAAAGAAGAGGTTCCTTTCAGATGTTCTATCACATCATAGAACGAACGTTTTGATACGTAGACACCGGGAGACGAGCGCACCTCTCCGTCATTGACCTTTTTCAATAATGCATTCCTTATCAGTGATGCGGTGCTCCTTTCGTCCGGATTCAAATATCTTAGTTCTTCACCCGAGAATCTCACGGTCTTCGGAGCATCCGGCCCTCCTTGCAGCACCAGAAATAATTCAACATCCTTTCTTATTGAATGACTTAAAAAGAACGCTGAATTGACGCATCTGACGAGTATGTCAAGCCTTCCGGCGCCGCCGGCGATGTCGTCCAATTTGAAATCACCGGACGCATATGCGCGGTGCCCGGTTATTACGAACCGCATCATACATCCAGGTCCCCGGCACCCATCTGTTTCATCATCTGTTTTCTCATTTTACGATTGCCCATGAACCCTTTCATCGTCTTTTTGCTTTGTTCATACTGTTTGACGAGTTCCTTGACATCATGCGGCGACACTCCTGCGCCGTAAGCGATCCTGTTCACCCTTGAACCTTTTATTGAACGCGGATCATCCATTTCCGCATCGGTCATGGAATCCATGATAACACGATATCTTTTCAGCCTTGCCTGAGATTCTTCGTAATTTATCTTGTCCTCCATTTTGTTCATACCGGGAATAAGATTCATCACTTTCTGAAGAGGCCCCATTTTACTGACCGCTTCCATCTGCGTGTACATATCTTTCAGCGTAAAACGTCCGGACATTATGTTCTTGGATGCGTCCTCCACTTCTTCGTTGCCTTCTAATTCCCGTTTGGCGAGTTCCGCAAGCGACGAGAGATCGCCCATACCCAATAACCGTGAGATGAATTTGTTCGCATTGAATGGTTCGAAATCACGTATGTGTTCCCCGACACCGAGGAACACTATCCTGGCATTCGTCTTCGCAACTGCGCTCAATGCGCCTCCGCCTTTGGCAGTGCCGTCCATTTTTGTTAATATTACGCCTGTGACGCCGACGGCCTTGTGGAATGCGTCCGCCTGAGGGCCGGCCTGCTGCCCCACCTGTGAATCCAATACGAGCAGGCGTTCCTTTGGTTTTGCCACCGCCGCCACATCTTTTAATTCCTGTATCAGATCGCTCTCGAGGGCGTGACGTCCCGACGTGTCTACTATGATGACCTTCTTATCTTTGAAATGTTCCAGTCCTCTTTTTACGACCCCCGGCGCATCCTTTGCGCCCGGTTCTCCGTATACGTCCACACCGACCTTTTCACCGAGCTGCTTTAACTGATCGTATGCCGCAGGCCTGTGAACATCCGCCGCTATCATTCCTACGCGGAAACCTTTCTTTGAAAAAACTAACGCAAGCTTTCCGCAGCTTGTCGTTTTTCCCTGACCGTAAAGACCGACCATCATGATGGTCTGCGGTTCCATCTTCAGACCTTCGCCGTTGTCGAGAAGATTCACAAGTTCTTTGTAAATTACTTTGACAACGTGTTCCTTCGGACCTTCTCCGGCCTCGGGCTTTTCGTCCATGGCCCTTGATTTGATCCTTTTGGTCAGTTCTAATACCATTTGAACGTTGACGTCTGCCGTAAGCAAAGCTCTCTGCAGATCTTTGACCACATCGTCAACTAACTGTTCGTCGATGTTGGTCGCCCCGGTTATCCTGCCGATGGCGTTCCTTAACGATTTCCCAAGACCCTCTAAGACCATGATAGCGGTAGAACAGGTGACCTATAATAAAGATTTGTGATGTAAAAGATATTGGAAACTAGTCCAGCCAGTCAGAAGGGATGGGATGCACTCTACGGGACTGGACTTCGTTCCAACATCACGCTATTACTTAAAAGGTATATAAAGTTTAGTCATGGTGTCAAAATTTTGTAATATTTTGAGCTTTTATAACAAAAAACCACTGTTTAATGCCGTTCTGAGGATAGCCAGCATATAACCTGAGTGATACCTGCTTTCTATTAATTCCCATTGATACGCCGTTAAAAATGCTGTTTAATGTCATTTTTAATGAAAAATTGACACTAATCTCCGATAAGTGAGAATAATTTTTATATGTTATAGCATTAAAAAATTGCCGGCGGCGCGGAAAGATCGGCGGCGACGATCCTCAATGAAAACATCGGCGGGACCGTTCCGGCAGAGTGAGAAAAAAGAGCTCGTCCCTGCGGCAGCATCTACGCCGCTGATAAGATAACGTGTACCGGTGCGTAAAGATCCATTACGTTATACATCGTTAAAAATGAAGATATTGTAAAAAGTTTGGTATCCCGGCTTAAAGGTAGCCGGATTTCTGTAAGGACATAAGATCGTCGGTGCTTAATTTTTCACCGGCCTTGAAGCGTTCGAATATCTCTTCCGCCTCTTTCTTCGACTCGTTGTCGACCCTCTTCTTGCGATCCTTGGCCTTCTTTGACTTTATCGATGTGACATCTTTGTCCATCTTGTGGACAGATTCGATCTGTTCGATGTGTTTGCGGTGTTCGTCGTCGGCCTGCGTCTTGCATTCGACGAATTTTTCCTGTGCGGCATCCGCTTCTTTTCTCAGTTTATCGGCCTTTTCGTACAAAGCGATCATATCATCGTGAGCCTGCTGCGCCGCTCTTGCATATTCTGCAACGGCCTTATGATGAACCTCTGCCTGAGTTTTTGCCTCTCTCAGCTGGTGAATGATCTCTTTGATCTCGCCGCCCTGTTCCGAGGCTTTTTCCTTTTCCTCTATCTGCCTCGCAAGCAACGATATCTGCTTTACGATCTCATTCTCTTTGTCCTTTTTGAGATTTGTAGTTTGATGTGTGAATTCCAGTTCGCGTAACTGTTTCTTCAATTGTTTTATCGGAGGTTCGTTATCCGCCTTCTTCTCAGGAACGGGTTCTCTGTCCTTCTTAAGGGCGGCGACCTTGTCGTTAAGATCTGACACTTTCTTGTTCCATTCATCTCTGAGATCCTTGGATTCGCGAACCTTTACGTTCAGTTGGTCGCGGTTCTCACGGTGCTTGCTTGCCTCATCGACAAGCGTGCGAACCTCTGTGTTAAGAGTATCCCTCTTGAGCACCCATTCTTTCGTCTGTTTATTCAGGTCATCTCTCAAACGTCTGTGCTTCTCGGCGTCATTGTTCATGATGCTTCGTTTCTGCTCCAGTGTTTCAAGGTCTTCGGATGATTGTTGTTGTTCCTCCACAAATTCTTCCATTATTTCCACGCTCGACATTCAATACAAGATGACCACTTTGCAGCGGTCAAACGTTTCTGCTAATAAAGATAGCACATATAAGACTTTCCCCTATTTTGCGCGTAAACACACGTGCATATTGTATATATATCTCTGTTAACGGTGAAAAACCAGCAGGAAGGTTTATAATATGAATTATTTTTAAAGCAGTCATATGAGTGATCTTTGCCCGCTTGAATACAGATACGGCCGGACGGAAATGAAGGCCATCTTCTCCGAAGAGAGCAGACTGCAGTACCAGATGGATGCTGAGGCAGCTTTGGCGAGGGCGCATGCTTCGCTCGGAACGATATCGAAAAAGGATGCGGACGAAATAACCAGAATATCCTCTCTTAAATTTGTGACGACGGACAGGGTAAGAGAGATAGAGAGGGAAACGAAGCATGACCTCATGGCCATGGTAAGAGCTATGACGGAGCAGTGCAAAGGCGGATCAGGAAAATATGTACATCTCGGCGCCACATCGAACGATATTGTCGATACTGCGGTTGCGTTACAGATAAAGGCGGCGCTGAACGTGATATCAGAGGGCGTCGACACATTCTTAATGACGCTGGCAAAACTTGCCGCAAGGGAGAGGGACACGCTTCAGATCGGCCGGACGCATGCTCAGTTCGCGATCCCGATAACATTCGGTTTCAAGATAGCGGGGTACATCGCGGAGATGTTACGCCACAAAGAACGCATAGAACAGATAACGCCGAGAGCGTGTGCCGGAAAGATGGCCGGCGCCGTCGGTACCGGCGCTGCGCTGGGAAAGAACTTCTTCGAGTTACAGAAGACAGTGATGAGCGACCTCGGACTTACTTATGAACCGGCGGCCACGCAGGTCGTCGGACGTGACCGCTACACGGAACTGATATGTCTGCTGGCAACGATCGCCACATCACTGGAACGCTATGCCACTGAGATCAGGAACTTACAGCGCTCCGAAGTCTCCGAGGCGTCCGAGGCGTTCGATGTGACGAAACAGGTGGGAAGCTCAACGATGGCGCAGAAGAAGAATCCCATAACGTCGGAGAACGTCTGCGGCCTCGCACGTGTTGTACGTGGTTTCGTGACACCGATGTTCGAATCCCAGGTGTTATGGCATGAGCGCGACCTCTCCAACTCCAGCGCGGAACGGTTCATCCTTCCTCATGTTTTTGCGTTACTTGACGACATGCTCTTCAAGATGAATGATGTGTTCGCTAATCTTTCCATCAACAGAGAAAGGATGATCAGGAACATAGAATCTGCGAAAGGGCTGATAATGGCCGAACCTGTTATGATGAAAATGACAGAAAAGGGCATCGGAAGGCAGGACGCGCATGAGATCATCAGGGAAGCGTCAATGATCGCATCCTCGAAGGAAGAGCATCTTCTGGATGTGCTGCTCCGCTGTAAAAAATTGAAGAACGTGATGTCGGAAAAGGAGATACGCGATGCCATGGACCCGGCGAACTATCTGGGGGGCGCACGGGAGATAGTCGATGATATGGTCTCGGCAGTTGAGAAGATTATGAAAAGGAAGGTGTGACGCTGGCCTCGGAACTGAGAAAAAAGAGAGCGAGGACAGGTCTCATCTTCGGCGCAATATCCGGGCTGGTGCTTGTGATCGCGCTGTCCATCGTTTCCGGTTTCTCGCCGGCATATTTCGTATTTGTGCCCATCGGAGCGGCGGTCGGCGCCGGTCAGCTGTATCTCATGACGCCCGAAGAATGATCACATCAGTTTCTTACCGGCCGTCGGCCCGGGTTTCACTGAGTATACATCGGTGATGTTCATCTTCAGCAGCGTTTTCGCAGGCGACCCTTCTTTCCTCGCCTTTGCTATATCTTTCGCCTTCTCGTGGTCCGGACCTCCGGACACCACGGTTATTGTTCCCTTTATCTGCCATGCGCCGACCGTCTCGGGGGACCATATGTAAAAGGACGCCCTCGGATTTTTGATGACGTTATCCAGTGTCTTCTGCATGAAATTATCAATGACCCAGATCGTTTCAT
The DNA here is from genome assembly GCA_031260545.1 of Methanomassiliicoccaceae archaeon. GTDB lineage: Archaea > Thermoplasmatota > Thermoplasmata > Methanomassiliicoccales > Methanomethylophilaceae > Methanomicula. The sequence goes on from JAIRJQ010000131.1 coordinate 9,799, forward strand.
TATCCTCTTGGAGTATCAGCATGTTGATGGGTGCCACATTCGGCTCCCCCAACGGGGATGATGTTGCAAACGGGAATATCCTGATCTTCTGCATGTCCGCCTTTATCTCGTCCGTAAGTTTTACCATTTCAATGACCGCTACGGTATCGGATGATGCTGTTATAATAATTATTATATGCTCTCAGAATATAACAAAGTAAAGTGTTAAGCGCATTCGAAAACAATAATGGGGAAACAGGTGGCCTCTATGGCAAAGAGCGTCGTTAATGATATAGAAAGACTAAGGTCGCAGCTGCTTGAGATGGGTAAAACGAATAACCTTGTGAATTATCAGATAAAAGATGAGAGGACCATCCAGATAACCGATTCCGATGCAGAGGAAGTTCTGACAAAATTGGTGACCGACGGCGGCGGTCTTAAAGTTACGAACGTAAAAATGGCCGCCGCGGGGTCCGACGACCTCCGTTCACTTTTATCCAGAAGCGACATAGACGCAAGGCTTGAACGCCTCATACAGCGGTACAGAGAAGATTTTGACGATCTCGGTTATACGACGATATTCGTTGCGCTGGGGTTCATAACATGGAAGGGGAAGGGCGGAGCCAAAGCGCCCGTCGTACTGTTGCCGGTGCGCCTGAACCGCGACGACACCGGAAGCGTGAGGATATTCTGGTCTGGCGATGATGTCTGCGTCTCACCGACGCTGATAGAAAAACTGAAAGAATCCAACGTCCGCGTGCCGCCTCTCGAACCCGTCGAGACCGTTACGGACCTGAGAAAATGCATGGACATACTCAAGGCATCCATCGAAGGGCGCTCGGAATTCGGCACGAATACTCAAATTGTGATCGACGTGTTCGATTTCAGCAAATCGGTGATGTACAACGATCTAGATACGTCATCGTGGCCTCATATCTCGCCGCTGGTGGACAAGATATTACGCCCTCCGGCCGGAAATATAGAAAAGGCGGCGGAACGTGACATCCCTTCGTGCACATATTCGATACTGAACGCGGACGCATCTCAGATGTATGTGGTGATGGACGTTCTGGACGGGCATTCTGTTGTCGTCGAAGGTCCCCCGGGTACCGGAAAATCACAAACCATAGCAAATATCATAGCTGAATGCCTCGGAAACAAGAAAACAGTGCTTTTCGTCAGCGAAAAGATGGCCGCACTGAACATTGTGAAAAAGAGGCTGGACGATGCCGACCTTACAAGATACGTATTGGAACTTCACAGCGAGAATTCGAACAGGAAGAACTTTTTGAAAGAGATGGAACGTTCGATGACGTCGGAGCCGCAATCGGAACCGCAATCGGAACAGGAGTGCATGAAACTCGAACGTGTACGCGGCGAGCTTGATGCGTATGCCTCCGCGATCGCAGGCCCCGTCGGAAAAAGAGAGCTTACCCCGTACCAGCTGATAGGGATGCGCGAATCCGCATACGCCGGGATAAAAAGAAGACGCAGAAATCCGGTGAGGGTGGATATTCCCAAGGCAACGGAGATCGACGACGATCAATGGGATTCTCTGGTCTCTTTATTGAGATCGGCGACGGACATAATGCCGCAGGTGATGCCCGTTAAAAAGAATGTGTGGAAAGACCACAAAGTATGCAATTTCACTCCGGACCGCGAACACACGCTCAGAGATAACATCGCAAATGTGAACAAACGTCTGGACGACATACAGATGTCATCTCGTGATGTATGCAAACTGATCGGCGTAAGCACGCCGCAAACGATCGGCGAGATGGCCGAACTCGGAGAGATATGCGATTCCATGAGGCGCTACGGAGGGATGGCCCTCAAAGATATCATGGAAGGGGATCCGGACGAATATATCAGGTCGACGGAACCGATGATCGCTGCCGTCGCATCGTTACAGGGATTACGCAACGAGATATTAAGAAAGTACAGGGACGGCGTACTGAACATAAACGCGGGCGAACTTGCGGCGCGTTACGAAAAATATGAGAATAAGATGTTCGGAGGTTCGAAACGCAGAGAGATAAAATCAGTATTGGATTCGAATTCCAACACAGGGAATATCGCCGAATCGGATATCGGACCCGATCTTGAAAGGATATCCAAATATCAGAAAGAACTGAAAACATTCTCCGCGATCGAACATAAGGGCCTGTTCGGCGACAAATGGAAAGGTGCGGCATCCGACGCCATTGAGCTGAGAGGGATAAGGGACTGGACCGTCAGGGTGAAGAAGAACATCAAGAGCGGAAAATTCTCCGATACCACGGCGTTGCTGATATCAAGAGGAACGCACGGAACTCCTCTTGAATCAAAAACAGCGGAGCTGAACGTGTACGTGAGCGACATGATGCGCTCGATAGACCTGATAAACAACATTCTGGGATCCCAGCTGAAAGAGAACCGGAATGAGCTTAAACCCGTAGCGTTAAGAAAATGGTTAAAGGACCTGACGGCGAACATGGATTCGCTGAAACCATGGAGCAACTATTGCGACCTTCTGAATAAATTCGAAGGAACGCCGGTGTCCGAAATGGCATCGCGCATATCTTCCGGAGATATTCATCCGCAGGACCTTGTTGACACCCTGGTATTGAACTTCTCCGGCGCTTTGCTTGCCGTTGCCGTCAATGAAAGACCTCCTCTGAGATCATTCTCCATTGAAACGCAGGAGATGCTGATCAAGGATCATGATCTCCTCGACCGGACCATACTTGAGACCAATAAGAACAGGCTTGCAATGCGCATGAACCGTATCACAGCGGAAAGGATGAACGAACAGGACGAAAAGATAAGGATCCTCAAAGGCGAATTCAACCGCGGCCATGGCCAGATGTCCGTCCGAAAGATAATGCAGCTCGCCGGCGCGGCCGTACAATCAATAAAACCGTGCTTCATGATGTCGCCGCGCTCTGTCGCACAATTCATGGACCATGATGATGTCACCTTTGATGTTGTGATATTTGATGAGGCGTCGCAGGTACTGCCCGCAGAATCGATCGGATCGCTGATGAGGGCGCAGCAGGCGGTGATCATGGGCGATTCAAAACAGCTGCCGCCCACTTCGTTCTTTGAGAAAAAGGGCGACAGCACTAACGAGGTGGCAATGGTCACGGACATGGAGAGTTTGCTTAACCTTTGCAGAGCGGCCCTTCCCGTCAGAGTGCTGTCGTGGCATTACAGGAGCCGCCACGATTCGCTGATGGCGTTATCTAACCATCTGTTCTATGATGATCGTTTAATGGTATGCCCTTCGCCGTCACCCGCGCCCAAGAACATGGGGCTGCAGTTACAGTATGTGAGATCGGCCGTATACGAAAGAGGGATAACAGGATCGAATCCTAAAGAGGCAAAAATGATCGCAAGGGCGGTCTGGCACCATTATATCGACACACCGTCAAGAAGCTTAGGGATCGCGACGTTCAACATGAACCAGCAGACGGCGATCATAAGCGAAGTGGAAAAGATGTTCAAACGCCATCCGGATGCGCGTGCGAACATGATGCGCCACAGCGATGAACCGTTCATGATCAGGAACCTGGAGAACATCCAAGGCGATGAACGGGACGTCATGTATGTAAGCATCGGTTACGGTTACGATACCGACGGAAAATTATCAAAAAGTTTCGGGACACTGAACCGCGAGGGCGGAGAAAGACGACTGAACGTTCTGATGACGAGAGCGAGAGAACAGTGCGTCATATTCTCCAATTTCAAATCAGCTGACATGGGAATGCGCGAGGATATGCCCGAAGGCGTGAAAGCATTGCAGGCATATCTGGAATATGCGGAATACGGGCACACATCAAAACTGGACTCGCCGCCGCTTAAGGACCAGCTTGCGGAATCGATAGCGACATTCCTTGCATCGAAGGGCGTGAAAACAAAGATGAACATCGGAACGTCGTCGTTCAGGATAGATATCGCTGTCTGTTCACCTAAGGACCCGGACATATTCGTTCTTGCCGTTTGTCTTGACGGAAGGACGTATCAGCGTATACGTTACACTCGTGACAGGGACAGGATGTTCCCGTACATGCTCGACCGGATGGGATGGGACATGTGCCGCGTTTGGTCCATGGACTGGTACAGCAACCCGGAAGCGGCCAAGAAACGGTTATGGAACAAAGTGTCATCGGTGCTCTCAAAGATATCCGTTGAAGTGAAAACGGATACCGCAATGTTCGACATGATCTCGGAGCTCATCGAACTGGAATCGCCGATATGCAGGGACGTCCTTTACAACAAGGTCAAAACGGCAACGAATGCGCCAAGGATAACACCTGCGATGAAAAAGGAGGTCGAGGACGTTGTGGCATCGTGCATCTATCTTGGAAAGGCGACGGAGGACGACGGCTTTTTGATGGCCTCTGGGCAGACTGTCACCGTAAGAAAACGTAACACGTCGGAAAAGTGGAGGCCGGAATGGATCCATCACTCGGAGTACACAAAGGCGATAAAGGAATCGGCCGCACCGGGAATGAATGACGCTGAGATAATAACTGCGGCGCTTGCAAAGATGGGATTGCCGAACACGCAGGAATTCAGAGAGGAACTGTAACCATACATGAACCTATCTTTATGATCCTGCCGTTCTTGCGTCGGAAGATCGCAAGATCGACTGAAACGATATCATAGAGACATGTGACGGTGTTATATCAGCAATGGGCCCGCCCGGATTTGAACCGGATCCAATAGCATCCGAAGCTACAAGGATGTTAAGGCTCTCAGAACACATCACACATCGTCATCAGGCTCTTCGTAGTAGTAAGAACGGTCTATGCCCTTCATGAATATCTTGCGGTCGTCTATCTTATCTGTTAACGAAACACGCAGAAGATCTCTTATCTCAGTATCTCTGACGACACTTTTCTGCATCGCAGAAAGATAATCATGTTTGTTGACCATGCGCCAATCAACACGCATTTTGATATTTTTCTTCAATATTTGGTCTAACCATATCCGCATGCTTCTGCCGTTGCCTTCCATGAACGGATGGGCGGCGTTCATTTCGATATATTTTGACATTATCTGTTCAAAATCGGACTCGGGCATTTTTTCTATTTTTTTAAGAGTGTCATGCAGATAAAGTGCATTGGCAAATTTGAATCCGCCCTTGCTTATGTTATTATCGCGTATCTTTCCGGCGAATGAATAGAGGCCGCCGAAAAGGTATCTGTGAATTTGAACCAGGCCGTTGACCGTGCCCGTTTCTATTCCGTTGATCGCACCTGTATCGAACAGTTGTTTCGCTTTCTGTTTGCTCTGTTCGTCGACGGTGTTCTGTCTATTCTCAGATATCCATCTCTTGAACGGTTCGGCGCGTTTGCTGGGTACGAACTGTATGAGCCGCAAGATCTGTTCTGTGTCTGCTACATCGGTCAAACGCATCTTACCGTCCGCGGCGAGGAGTTTCAAACGCTCACAAATTGTGACCGTTTCATTACCGGCGTTTTTCAGGCGCTGTTTGAGTACTGTCCAATAGTGGCGAGGATTATCGCTTTCTGTCAGAACTCTGATGACATCCACAACGGAATAGAGCCGCCTTTGTCCCTTATCGTCCCAGACGGAACGTACTTCTTCGTCTTGAAAAATGCGGATCGTACCATTGTTTTCGTTCATATTACCATCCAGAGACCACACTGCATAAAGCCTCACAAACGCCTATATTCAGTAAGGAATCAATGTTCTTAATGTCTCGCAGGAGCGTTACAATAATGAATGGCCCCGCCCTGAGACGATCGGGGTCAGCGGCTCCCAAGATACAGACCCAATATTGTGTTCGGTGCACATATTGTCATTTTGGCATTCATAAGGTATTTTTATACACACACATTTACAAGATAAAGAGGGACATCAAATGAGCAGACTATTCTTGTCATCGTATTTTTCGGTCGCGGCTGACCTTTTTCCAAGTTTTGCCGGAACAGACTATATTGGTAAAAAGGTCGTCTTCATTCCGACCGCCGCTCTGAATGAGAGAGGAGCATTCTATATTTCCGCCGACAGGAAAGCGCTTAAGAAATTAGGGCTGATCGTTGAAGAATTAGAGATATCGTCGGCATCCTATGAGAAGATAAAAGAAAGCATATCTGCCGCCGATTACATTTTCATAGCGGGAGGGAACACATTCTTCCTGCTGCAAGAGCTGAAACGCAAAGGCGCCGACAAACTGATCGTCGAGGAAATAAACAAAGGGAAGCCGTACATAGGCTCATCTGCCGGTTCGGCCATCTTATCGAAGGACATAGGATACGTGAGGTTCATGGATTCTCCGAAGGCCGCTCCGGACCTGAACGGTGATTTCTCATCTCTTTCGGTGATCGATTTCTATATCGTGCCGCATTACGGTTATTTCTTTTTCAAAAAAGCTATCGAAAAGACAATGAAAGAATTCTCAGACACGCTTGATCTGAGGCTGATAAGCAACGATCAGGTTATTATTGTCGACGGCGGAAGTGTGGAAACAGTTACTAAAAAAAGAGAAAATAAATGAGACAAAACATAATGGAGAAAGAGAAACGACAACCGCCGCAAAGACCCTAAAAACGGGTCCGACATTAGTAAAATACAATGGGTCCGCCCGAAATTGTTTACGTTCGCGGCCAGTATGTCAGACATAAAAATCAATAGAGTCTTTTTTGGCGCTATTGATTTTTTTCAGATGCGAAAGATTATAGACCATCTTGAAGATATGTTTGTCATGGGCCCTGCGTCTTCCGGTCATGACGTGACGTTCGAGGAATTGTGTGATATAGTGGCGCCCATCGCCAGAAAACACGGGATGCTGCGAATCTGGATCTTCGGATCAAGGGCGCGTGGCGACAACCAAGATGACAGTGATTATGATTTTTGCGTGCTAGCGCCGAAGGAATGCAGCCTCCTTGATTTCTGCTCTTTCATATCCGATCTGGAGGACGTCCTCGGGACAAAGGTGGATGCCGTCAGTGAGAACGCCACTTCCAAAAATCCATACTTCAAGGAGGAGATGCTCCATGACAGAAAAGTCGTGTTTGAAGCGTAAGATCGGAATTTGCACGTTATCGCAGGAAGGGAATAAGGTAGGCTGATATGTCCGAGGCATTGAAACTACTGATACAGGCCGGAGGATCCATAGGATTCTATTCTGCAGCGTTCTACGTTTCCGAAGACAGTTTACTTTTCGCCGTGGCTCTCGCTTTTATAGGATCCATGATCCTTTATGCAGAGATCAAATCCAAAACGAAAGGAAAAAGGACAAAAAAGAACAAACAAGATGACACAACTCGGAAAAAAATATCGTTATTGGCATTCGTAGTAATGGCAACAGTGATATCGCTGAGCCGCATCTTTGCTGCAGTAAAGGAGTTTGTAAACTGGATCAATGATTGCATAAACATCTTCATTG
>JAIRJQ010000007.1 GCA_031260545.1 Methanomassiliicoccaceae archaeon
CGTCTTTCCTAACATCTTCTCTCTCATCATCGGGAACGTGAATCCTGAGAAATTGGAACCTCCTCCGCAGCACGCCACCATGTAGTCCGGTTCGATCTCCGCTTTCTTCATCTGTTCTATGGTTTCTAAACCTATGACCGTCTGATGCAGCATCACGCTGTTCGTAACGCTTCCCAGCGTGTATTTCACCTTCGGGTCCTGCACTGCCATCTCAACGGCCTCCGAGATCGCTATACCGAGCGATCCGGATGTGTTCGGATGTTCGCGCAGCACCTTTTTGCCGTATTCCGTCTTGGGGCTCGGGGATGAGTATACCTTCGATCCGTATGTTTCCATTATGGTCCTTCTGAACGGTTTCTGATCGTAGCTCACACGGACCATGAACACTGTGCAGTCAAGGTCGAATATGCTTGACGCCAGCGCTAACGCGGTGCCCCATTGGCCTGCTCCCGTTTCCGTGGTTATCGTGTGGATGCCGTCCTTTGCGCAGTAATATGCCTGTGCTAACGCGGAATTACCTTTATGGCTTCCGACCGGGCTCATATCCTCTCTTTTAAAATAGATCTTAGCCGGCGTTTTAAGATATTTTTCCAGGTTCACCGCTCTCTGCAGCGGCGACGGCCTGTTGAGAAGGATGTATTTGTCCCTTACCTCGTTCGGTATGTCTATGTAGCGTTCAGTCGACATCTCCTGTTTTATGATCGATTTTGTGAATATCGGTGCCATGTCCTCCGCTGTGACCGGTTCTTTCGTGCCGGGGTGGAGCATGGGTTCCAGGCCCTTCAGGTCTGCTGCGATATTATACCATTTTTTCGGGACCTCGTTCTCTGACAAGGTCACGCGAACATCGTTATTCTTTGCCATGATTCAAGCAATTCGGCAATGAGTATATTAACATTACGTACATTGATGTATTATTTTGTACATTCAATATATTTTTGTTGTTGTGCCGTGATCTTACATTTTTTGTTCCTTTGATCTAAAATTATATAAACGCTGATTACCGATGCAATAATATTAATTACTGAAAGGGTTGCCCCGTTCAATGGGCATAATTGAGAATGCACTCACGGACCGCAGAGAGACCTTTCTGTACGTTGTGTTCGGAGGCGTCACCGTCCTTGTCTCTTGGGGGCTCTATTCCATTTTCGTGCTGCTCGGCATGGACGAGTTCGTAAGCAAGATCCTCTCGTCGGCCTTTGGTATATTTTTTGCGTTCGTTGTGAACAAATGGTACGTGTTCCTCAGCAGATCGACGAAAAAGACCACCGTTCTCAAAGAACTGTGGTCGTTCTTCGGTTTCAGGATATTCACGATACTTTTGGGAATAGGGATATTCCGTTTCCTGTTCTACTGGGCCGGGCTCAATCAGGGGCTGTTCGGCATAAGCGGGCTTCCTGCGAACATAATAGCCAGTATCATAGAGATCGGACTTAATTATCTGATAAGCAAGTACATCATATTCAAAAAGAGGCCCGCGCCGGCAGATGCTGATGTAAAGGAATGATGTGTCCTTCCAAGCGCATTCGGAATGTGTGCGCTCATTCGCCGGCGTCGATGTTCTTTCCGAGACGCACCTTTGAGCCGATATATCTCGCGTCATGTTTGCGCAATATGATCAATGCTATCGCTGCCATTATCAATACGCCCACGGCATCCGCGCCCATGTTGCCCAGCGCATCGATCGCGCCGTATATCATGTAACTGTATCCGCCTATCAGGTCTGTGAGGCCTTCCATCAGTTCCCATATCGCCCCGAACCCTGCGGATATGAGCATCATTAATGCTATCACTCCTCCTTTCGAACCGAAGCTCAGATGCGGCGGACAGCGCTCGGCCATTTTGCATAGCGCAAGGAATACTACGGATGCTACCACCACGGTAGAAATGACATGCGTGAAATTGGCCCACCAGTAGATGCCGTCATCCTTGTACATGCCTATGCATAACGAAATGACGTACATGTACATGTCAGCGTAAAGGATCACCGTGAACCACAGCGGTAACGATACCTTCCTGAGAAGCCTGAGGACCGGGATCACAAGCATTACAACGGCCCATAGGAAGCAGGTAAGCTGCAGATATATCATCGGATGGCCGTGCTCCCCCTTGAGCCCCGGCGCATATCCCAATGTCACGTACGAGAACATGGCGGCCATCGACACCTGTGTTATTATCAGGATCGCCAGCGCGATGCGCCTTTCTTTTACGCCCGCAGGATTCATCTCATGACCTCCAGTCCGTTCTTTGATATCAGGTACCTCTTCCTCATGAACACATAACCGATGATGATCGCAAATATCACGAATGCTAATATGGCTATCATCAGGCTCATTATCACGTCGCCGCTCTGTATGAGGTCTCTGTCTATCATGCTCCGCTGCGTAAAGAATATGAGCGCATATCCCGGGACGGTCATCCCCATTCCGATGAACGGGCAGAACGCTGATACAAGGGCCCAATTATAGATCGCACCGAAAACGGCCGCGATCGTGAAGTAGAACAGCATTATGAGCGGAACGATCGCCGTCACCAGTATGATCGACGCGACGTATCTCCATTTGTATCTCGATACTGTTCCTTCTTCGACCATGCTGACCTCCGAGGCGACCGTTGTCATCAGGATCACGCATATCAATGTCACAGTGCATGCGACGAGTGAATAAATGAACACGCGGCGATCGCAATATGCGGCCGAGAATGCTGACAGTGTGACCGCCAGTAAGGATATTCCGAAAGCCACCATGTCCTCTTTCCATATTCCTACGGCCAGAGCGGCGATCGCTATCGTTACACATACCAAGAACGGTACCCTGTCTCTCTCCATGATAACTGAAAATAACTCATGTGTTAATAATGATTGGGCAGAATTTTACAGATCCTTTAATTTTTTGTACATATTTGCACAGAACTTCCCGAATCGGCCGCATTGGTTGAATGTTGAAAGGACGACATTTTTGTTTATGTGCGATTCTCCGGCCGCTCTTTTGCTGAATCTGTATTTTATCGTTGATATTTTGATATCCGAAGGCCCGTATTTTATAAGGTCGAAGAGGACCTTCCATCCCTGCATCTCCAGCTCGGAAAAATTTTCTTTTATCACCGGAACAAAAACATCCGTCCTGGCGGCGAACAGCCCGCTCATTATGTCCGCGGGCGGTGTTTTTCCTTTGTATAACAGATAAACATCACAGAAGACGTTAAAGAACCACGACCCTGCCCATCTGAAGAAACCTAATGCGAAACGGTCCACGCGGGTACCTACGCACAGGTCCGCGCCCTCCTCCATCTTTTTGTACATGTCGCCGAGCGCCTCCGGCGGATGCTGGAAGTCGCAGTCTATCGTCATAAAATAATCAGTGCCGCATTCGAGTATTCCCTGAAAGACGCTTGCCGCAAGCCCCCTTTCCTCGGGTTTACGGGTGATGAGGTTTATCTTGGGATCGTTCAGTTCCGCGATCAGTTCTTTTGACCGGTCGGTAGAATTATCGTCCATGAACATTACATTGATGTCAGGATATAGCTCTCTGAGACGCCTCGCCATGTTAGCGATGTTCTTCTCTTCGTTGTACGTCGGTATCACTGCGGTCCAGGTCCCGGGCATTCCATCACCACTCGCGAGATAAGGTAGCGCGTATATCAAGACTGTGTTCAGAGAGCTTCTTTAACAATGACTATTTCTTTCACAAAGATTGATATTAGGCGCAGGTCATGTCGGTGGGTGAATCCGTCGACCAGCGAAATAAGAAGATATCAGTTCCGGATAGCTCTGGTGTTCGCTGTCGCGTGCGTGATCTTGCTTATTGTTATGTATCTATTCGATATAACAGGGGAAGCGGTCGCCGGCCACTACAGAAGTGCCGATGAGGCGTTCCGGGGCGATCTCGGAACGTTCGAATATCCTCCTCTTGCACTGTTGGTCCTTGTGTTGCCGCGCATCTTCTCGGCGGACACGTTCTGGTATAACGTTGGTTTCGTAGCAGAGATGTTCATCTTCTTCGTGATCGGACTTTTCGTTATCAGTAAACTTGCCGAAAAGCTCGGCAAGGATCAAAAAAAGTTAATGCTGGCATATACGATCCTGATGCTGCTCCTTTTTGAACTGGTGATCGACCGGTATGACATCATACCGGCGGTCATAGCACTCGCGGCCGTCTACTGCTTCGTGACGAAAAGATACACGTGGGCGTTCGCTCTGCTGGCCATAGGCATGATGGTGAAGCTGTACCCTGCCGTCCTGTTCCCGGTATTCATGATACCGCTCATAATGAACAAAGAATGGAAGAATGCGCTGAAAGGCGCGGCCGCATTCGGTGCTGTTTGTCTTGCGGTGGTGATACCCGTGGTGATGTTGCAGCCGGACATGCTTTCCGGATTCATCGGATATCATGCTGATCGTCCGTTACAGATAGAATCTTTGTCCGCATCGCTGATATATCCGTTCGTGCTGCTCGGACTCACCGGCGTGACGTTCGGGTTCGGGTTCGGTTCCGATAATATGCTGGGACCGTTACCTGATGCCACCGCACAGATACTGACCCCGCTGATGGTCGTTGCCGTGCTTGCGGTGTGCGGGCTTTATTTGTTTGTGCTCTCCAGGATCAAAAATTGCAGCGCTGAGGATCGTCTCTTCTTTTTCAGTGTTGCTGCTGTCCTTACGATCATGGCGTTCATCCTTTCCGGGAAAGTGTTCTCGGCACAATATCTCATTTGGATCATCCCGCCGGTGCTGTTCATGTTCATGACCATGAACGACGAGAGAAAAGAACGTGCTATGTTCATTGTGCTTGTGATATCATTCATTCTGACTCAGATCGGGTTCGCTTACATATCGGGTTATCTGGACATCATCAACACCCAGAACATGGACGGTCTGGCGATGGCCCTTGTGCTTACGCGTAATATTTTTATGATCGTTCTGTTGGTCTGTATGATAAGAGCGGCTTACCGCCGATTCATTTTGTGCAGGAACGCTTCAGCTGTAACCTCCGAATGATGAGAGATCATCAGAAAAACGTTGTTATGCCTTAAATTCCGCAGATCTTTCCGGAGACGCCTGAGAATATCCGGGATGTAAAATAACGTAAAAATAAATTGTATATTAATTGTAATAATTATCATTTATATAGCGAATTACAAACTATTTACTTAGGTGCAAAAATGAACAAGCAAATTGTTGCAATTGCTATTGCTGCGCTGGTGATAGCAGGAGGTGCAGGAGCCTACTTTTTGTTGGCGGACATCGGTTCTACCGAGGGTTCCTATGTGCCCCCCGAAATAATGAAAGACCCCGTTACGAATGTTCTTGAACCGAAAGATCCGGTTTCAGAGTACCCCGAACCGGGAGACCCGGTACTGATAACACGGTACGTCACAAATCCGGTGGATAATGACTACAGGATCGATTATTACAATAACACGGGACTGTACAGCATCTATTACATCTATCTCGGAAATGTGCAGAACGTTCCGATAGCATGGGAGACCACGCAAAAGTACAACGGAAGGACACCGATCGAACTCAGCTACACGACCAGTAAGACAACAGACAAGATGATATCGCGCTCGAACGAGAACTGCATAACGCAGACCGTGGAATCGGCGGTGTCGTCAAGCAACAGTAAGAACGTAAAAGTAAGCGCCGGTTTCAGCGTGGCCCTTGTGGGTACAGGCGTCGAGGCCGGATGGAACGCAGGATGGGGTTCATCGAACGGAGCGTCATCCTCTGTTTCTACGACGGACACGTACACATCGTTCATGAACTGGTCTGAGACCAACGCATCTGCGTACAAGGTGACGGTCGGCGATCACGGAGAGGCGGCCGGATTCTATAGATATACATTATTCGCCACTGCCGATGTCTTTGTTACAGTGGTCGTCGATAACACGAACAGCGAATGCTACTACGATTATTCGACGTTCGCAAGACCCGACTCATATTTCATGGAACTGGATTATTCCGAGGATAACAATTTTGTTAAAGACAATGAATATGAGAATTTCAGGTTCACCAATGATGTACTGGTCGGTCTTCCGTCCATTCCGCTGTCCGAGACCATAATGTTCCTTGATTACCGCGGTCAGAGTGTGAACAACAACCCGATCATAGTTCCTTACGATACGCTTGAGGTAATAATCATCGACGATGCTTCGAGAACGCTCAGCAAGAACATTATCATCAATGCGCGGAGCGTGGATCTGAAAATAACACTGAATAATGTGAAACTCTCTGCGCCGCAGGGAAAGATCGGGATACAGGACCTGAGCGTAGGCGCACCGAATCATACTATCACCTTCTTGCTGGTCGGCGACAACACTGTCAAAGGCGGCAACGGGGGGAACGGCGTGAACGGATCGCCCGGGACACAGGGCGGTAACGGTGCCGCAGGGATCGACGTGACAAAGAACCATTCTGTTGTAATGATCGGACCTGGAAAACTGACGGTGGCCGGCGGTAACGGCGGTAATGGCGGTAACGGCAATGATTCAAAGGACGCCCACGTTCAATACCGTGACGGCGGTGCGGGCGGCAACGGAGGCCAAGGGGTCGTCTGTAAGGATGTCTCATTCGAAAAGACAAGCGGAAAGATAACTCTCATCGGCGGTACAGGCGGCAAGGGCGGCAAAGGAGGGAATTCTACCGCACTTCCCGTCGTAGACTCGGCGGCGAAGCGTACCGGCGGTGCGGGCGGCAACGGAGGGAACGGCGGATGGGCCCTTGACACGGCAGCTGACCCGAAACAGACGACATCCGTATCAGAGCCTCTTTCACTCACGGGAGGAAGGGGCGGCTCGGGCGGTGCGGGCGGCAACGGACAGGGCGGCGGTACAGGCGGAAGTAACGGATGGAACGGTGTGAACGCATCGGATAATTACTTCCTTCTGAACGGCTCGGCGAAACGGCTCGGCTCCTGATCTTAAAACTGTTTCATAAGGGCGCACCCGTGCGCCCGCCCTTATTTTTCTATTCTTTCATACCGGGAGATACATGATCTGATGATCGGCCGTGACCATTCACGGGAGTGTTCATGAAGTCCCTTGATAAGACAATGGTTAGCACATCATAGAAACATATTTATAGAAGTAATAACTAATAAGATTTCCGAAAAAAACATAACGGAGGCATACTATGGCAAAAGATAAGGCATTCAAGGTCGCCGAATTGAGGCCGGGAGAAGCCGGAAGGGGTGTAGCGAGAATAGACCCCGCATTAATGGACATACTCGACCTCAGAGTGGGCGACATAATACAAATAATCGGAAACAAGAAAACGGTCTCGAAAGTGCTGAAAGGTGAGTTCGAAGACATGAACAGAGGAATAATAAGAATGGACGGTTCCACCAGGCGCAACGCGGGAACGAGCATTGACGAACGCGTTGACGTGAAAAAGGCGGTCGCAAAGAACGCTGAAAAAATAACATTCTCGCCCATGGAAGCGGTGCAGCTCCGCGGAGGCGAAGACTACATGAGGCAGGTATTCGAGACCCGTGCATTCGCCAAAGGGGATGTTTTCACCTTGAACATCATGGGCAACAAGATCGATCTTTCCGTAACTTCGTTCACGCCTGCTGCGGACGCGGTGATAATGACGCCGGCAACGGAAGTAAAGATAAGCGAGAAACCGACCGGAAAGACCGGCGATATACCGAAGGTCTCATACGAGGATATCGGCGGTCTCGGAGATGAAGTGAAAAAAGTAAGAGAGATGATCGAATTACCGTTAAAACACCCGGAATTGTTCAAAAGGCTGGGTGTCGAGGCTCCGAAAGGGGTCTTACTGCACGGTCCTCCCGGGACCGGGAAGACCATGCTTGCCAAAGCGGTCGCGGGAGAGACAAGCAGCAACTTCATCTCGCTCGGCGGTCCCGCTATAATGAGCAAGTTCTACGGCGAGTCCGAGGAAAGACTGAGGGAGATATTCAAGGATGCGGAAGAGAACGCCCCGAGCATCATCTTCATCGATGAGATAGACTCGATCGCACCGAAGCGTGACGAAGTATCGGGAGAACAGGAGAGACGCATCGTTGCTCAGCTGCTTGCGTTAATGGACGGTCTCGAAGCACGCGGCAAGGTCGTTGTCATCGGTGCGACGAACCGCCCGAACGCCATTGATGAGGCGCTGAGAAGGCCCGGACGTTTTGACCGTGAGATCGAGATAAGCATACCGAACAGGGATGGCAGATTAGAGATCTTACAGATACACACCCGCGGAATGCCTTTGACAGATGATGTTGACCTCAGCCGTCTTGCTGACCTGACGCACGGTTACGCCGGTGCGGACCTTTCCGCACTGACCAAAGAGGCGGCGATGGCCGCGCTGCGCCGCATACTGCCCGAGCTCGATCTCGAGACGGATGAGATACCCTTTGAAACGCTGAACAAGATAAACGTGAACAAGGACGATTTCAACGTTGCACTGCGTGAGGTCCAAGTATCGACAATGAGAGAGGTACTGATCGAAAAACCACGTGTGCACTGGGACGATATCGGAGCACTGGCACATGCTAAACAGGAGCTGAAGGAAGCGGTCGAATGGCCTCTGAAATACGGTAAGGTGTTCGAGCACATGAACGCCAGACCGCCGAAGGGCATACTGCTCTACGGCCCTCCGGGCACAGGAAAAACACTGCTTGCGAAGGCCGTTGCCACGGAAAGCGAGGCCAACTTCATTGCCGTCAACGGTCCTGAGTTCCTTAACAAATGGGTAGGTGAAAGCGAAAAGGCCGTTCGCGAAACGTTCAGGAAGGCCAGGCTGGCGGCGCCCTGCGTGATATTCATGGACGAGATCGATTCGATCGCTCCCGTCAGAGGAACGGGCGGCGACAGCAATGTCACAGAGCGCGTGATATCTCAGATGCTCACGGAAATGGATGGCCTGCAGGCGCTGAACGGCGTGGTCATAATAGCAGCGACCAATCGTCCGGATATAATCGATCCGGCCTTGCTGAGGCCGGGAAGATTTGACAAGAGCATACTCATCGGGCCCCCGGACAAAGAATCAAGGATCTCGATATTCAAAATTCACACAAAGGAAAAACCTATTGACGCTGATGTGAATATCGACGAACTCGCAGAAATGACCGAGGGCTGCACCGGAGCGGACATAGCCGCGATATGTAACGAGGCTGTGATGACGGCGGTGCGCGAACTGGTCGCCTCCGGTAACGTCCCGACCGATGATGAGATCAAAAGATGCAAGGTCAGAATGGAATACTTCGTCAAAGCCGTAAGCAAATTCGGACCGGCGGCGAGAGAGGAGCTCGGTAAGTATTCCGGACTCTGCGCATAAGAACAACGGGGCGCAGGCCCCTTATCCTTTTTATTGGTCTTTTAGGGTATCATGTGCAATTATTCGCACACAATTTGTTCAAAAATATAAATAGAAGAACAAACACTTTATCTTCGTGGGCAGAGAAGATCTTATCAACACCACACGCGCGGTTCTCGCGAGGGCAGGTTACAGCGTATCGTCTCCGCTGAATATGAGAAGCGTTTGTTTCGACATAGTGGGAAGAAAAAAAGAATCGCTTCTGATAATAAAGGTGCTGAGCAATATTGACGCCTTTTCGAGAGAGAACGCCGATGAGATGAAGATACTCGCGGAGGCGCTCGGGGCGTCGCCGATCCTGATCGGCGAACGCTCAAGCTCCGGGTCGTTGGAATCTGGCATTGTCTATTCGCGTTTTAACATCTCCATAATATCTAATGAAACATTAGCAGACCATCTTTTGGAGGAGATCCCTCCTCTCATATTCGCGGCACCCGGCGGCCTTTATGTTAAATTGGATAAAGATCTTCTGAAACATCTCAGAGAAACGAGAGGCATAAGTCTCGGAACCCTTGCGGAGACAGCGGGCGTCTCGCGAAGAACGATACAGATGTATGAGACGGGCATGAGCGCCATGATAGATGCGGCGATAAGATTGGAGGAATTTCTTAACGTTCCCATAATCGAAGCGATGAACCCGTTCGATTACAAGAGCGAGGACAAGAGCAGAGAATATGAGGTTTCGGGGCCGAGGAGGACGGATGTTCAGATCTTTAACGTTCTTCTCGATATCGGGTGTTCTGTCACACCTACTGCACGCAGCCCCTTTGAAGCGCTTACCAGAAGCGAAAAGATGGTCATACTCACCGGACTCGGAAATGAGGATGAGCGTTTGATGCACAAAGCGTCCATTGTTTCCGATATATCCAGAATATTGGGACAGCATTCTGTCATAATTGTGGAGCGCAAAGGCCGTCTTGACAACATACAGTCAACCGCTATTGTAACTAAAGACGAAATAAAAAAGATGGATGATCAGTCAGAACTGAAGAATCTTGTGATCGAACGGAGCGGCCACGATGATAAACGTTGATATTGACGGCTGCACGGTGGACATACTGCCTGTTGTTAAGGGACTTATGTCAGAATACGACAGAGTGAAAGATATCGTGAACGGATCGTACGACACGTTCGCGGTGTCGCTCGGAAAAGAGGACATCGCTGCCGTCGTTATGAGGAAAGAGCTGGAGGACGATCTGTATATTGAGGATATTGATGTCGTATACCTGCATTATCTCGGTAAGTTCGGTGAAACTGCGGCGCCCGCGCCTGCGTTCTCCGCTTTGGTGGATGCGTGCGGCGAACTTTCCGTGCCCGTACAGCCGCTGGACATGGACGAGGAATCATTCTCCGGCGTTTACTGCGATATCATAAACACCTTCGAGCTGCTTGGCGAGAGCCGTTTGGCAAAGAAGGCGCTGAAAAAGAAATTCGATGTGTCTTCGGCGGAAAAATTTGTGATATCGTGGGATATGTTCGTGAACAATTCAAAGGGATTTCGTGAATTGACGCGTCTGAGAGAAAAATATATGGCCAACCGTATAAAATTTTTAGCGAAAAATTCCGAACGTATGCTTGCAGTAGTAGAGACAGAACGTATTAATGGCATAATGTCAATACTCAACGCAAATGTATGATGATGAACGTTGCGACCGCTGCGATGAATGTCGTGCGAATAAGCAGACCTTCTGTGTGAAATGCGGCAGGTCCACCGGCTATGCTGTTGCCGGGGGGTGCGACCACTGCAACGAGTGTTTTGCCAAAGGGTACAGATATTGTATAAAATGCGGCAGGTCCGCAGGAAACACCGATGCTGCCGGGGGGTGCGACCGTTGCAACGAGTGTACTGTCGTAGGGTACAGATATTGTATAAAATGCGGCAGACCGACAGGAAACGGCGAGATGCGTATCGAACCTGCGGTCAGAGAGAGCGGTTTTGTCAAGGCCGCCAAGACCTTCGGTCTGATCGTGTTCATACTTTCTGTTCCGTACATCTTTTTTGAGATCTTTACAATGTTCTGGGTAATGGGTGATGTTCTCCCGAATGTCAGTTACGGTGTTCCTCTCATATATCTGACGCCGTCGCCGGAGGCTATCGTAATGTACGGATTCGTTGCGGAGATCTATTATCTGTTCCTTGTCGCCGCCGTTCTGGTGTCGTTCCTTTTCATATTATACGAGAGCCGTGACGGCATTAAGGAGGCGCTCGGCTCTAAATATAAAAAGTTGCATGATTCGCCGCTTTTTGCCGTTACGGCACTTTTTGCGGCCACGGTGGCATTCAATGTCATACTCAACATCTTCCTTTCTGCTTCCGGGAACGAACCGGGACTGCCGGACTTCGGCGATCCGTGGAAAGAGCAGTTCCTGCTTCTCAACGCGTCCGTCTGGGAGGAGGTGCTCTGCCGTGTCCTTATGATAGGTCTGCCGCTGATGATCGCCGGCTTCCTTAAAAGTGATAAAACACCATGGAAACGTCTGTTCGGACGTTTTGAAATGAACAATACTGCGGTGTTCTTCATCATTGTCTCGGCGGCCATATTCTCATATGCACATCTGGACGGATGGGATGCGTTCAAACTTGCACCGACATTCGTGACCGGGCTTGCGTTAGGTTATCTTTTTGTCAAGTATGGTGTTCACGCATCGATAATGCTGCACTTCCTGATCGATTACCTTACAGCCCCGTCATGGGTCTTAGGCAATGACCTCGGCGACGAGCTGGCCAACCTTTTCTTGTTTGCCGTGATCTTTATGGGTGCTTTGCTCTTTGTATGGTATTTACAGCGGAGCATCCGTTTCGTTAAAGAGAGAATGTCATAACAGCATCGTCCGCAGGCGGTCCCGTGATGTTACCGCCGACCCCAGGGATCGCGACTCAATGATGTAGTTCCCTTTGTAATTGGACAATTTTTTTAATGCCGGCGGAAAATTGATGTTGCCGTCCCCGATGGTCATGTGATCGTCGTTGTCTCCGTTATTATCGTGGATGTGAATATTTCTTATCCTATCGCCGAGAAGATCTATCATTTCATCGATCTGGCTCGTTGTGTTCGCATGCCCGATGTCAAAACATATCTTCATGTCCGTTCCATCCACGAGATCGAACATCTCCTTTGCTGTCTTTCCCAGCATGAATCTGAATGACGGCATATTTTCCACACACGCGGTTATTCCGAACTCTGTCATTAGCCTGTCTATCGTCCTGATCGATCTCTTTGCCTTCTCTGCGGACCGTGATTTAAGTCCGGGTATCACCATTGACTCGTATCCCGGATGGAATGTCACAACTTTTGCGTTGATCTGTATCGCGTGTTCCATGGCCGCTATTGTTTCCATGACGGCAGCTTCCCTCATTCTTTCGGTGAGCGATGCTATGTTGACGTCCGATATCGGCGCATGTATCGAGAATTTAAGATCGTAGGACGGTGCTACCGCTTCCAGGCGGCGTATCACCAGTGGCAGATGGTGTTCGCCGTCGGATACTATCTCCCAGTGGCCGAACTCCTTTGAGATCTTCGCGATACATTCTTCTACGACCTCGGCACAAAATGTTGTTGAGGAGACGCCGATCATATCAAGACCTCTTCGCCATAAACGGTCTGCGGGGTCAATGCTTCAATGAATTGTGTTATGTCATCCGCTTCCACTGTGACCTTTATCGTTCCTAATATTGTCTTTTCGTCAACGAATGATATCTTGCCTGCGTACGCGGTCTGTTTGTTCATATGGAACACCGTGCGTTCGCCCCTCCTTCCTTTCATAAGCACGGAACGTGCGGTATCGAGTATGCGCTGTTTTCTCACACGATCGCCGAAGTCTCTCATGCTGTCAATTTCTGCAGTGATCATATCTTCCTCAACATTCAGCACGGCATTCGGGAATATGTTAAGGATCGCGATCCTCACTCTTTCCGGGTCCTCGCTCGGAAATATCGGGCAGGACATCATGATACTCAAGACCATGGTACCGGATGTCCAAAAAAGTATATAACAAATCATCTGCTCTTAGGAATGATGCGATCCGATGTGCTGAACCTTGCCGCCCAGAGGAATATGTTCCTTTCACCGGAAGCTTTGGAAATAGTGCTTTCGGACCCTGAGCCGAGGATGTTCATCAACAATATTTTATCAGCCATCTCAAAGAACACTATGTTCATCGGCAAAGATGATGTTCTTGGGTTCCTTTCCGGAAATACAGAAAAGGAATTGAGAACCGTTGCACCCAAGAATAAACGGCAGCCGGACATTTCGATAATACCGGGAACGGATGTGACGGGAGAATCGATGTGCGAAGGCAAGGTGGACGATTTCTCGAAATATTTCATGAACCGTTACAATGCGTTACGCGACATACTGAAAAGGAAGACGGGCGCTCCCGTTCCGATAGAACGGGTAAGGTCGATGGACCGCGAGGTCCATATCATAGGCATGGTATCAGAAACGTCCGTAACAAAGAACGGTCACCGGATGCTCAGGCTTGAGGACGATTCGGGTTCATGTAAAGCTATAATTCTTAAGGACTCTCCTCACATTAACGATATCATCGTGAATGATGAGGTCATAGGACTGACCGGCAGCCCCACCCGGGACGGGATGATGCTGGTCGCGAGCGAGATAATCAGGCCGGGCGTTCCGTCGGAACGGTGGGAACCTTCCGATTCTGTAGCTTCTGTCGCTTTCCTTTCTGACATACATGTAGGAAGCCACACATTCCTTGAAACAAGATGGAAGTCTATGGCCAAATGGCTCAGAGAGAACGCAAAAAGTATGGATCTGGATTATCTTATTCTGCCGGGGGATGTTGTGGACGGGATCGGCATATTCCCGGGTCAGCAGGAAGAGCTTTCGATCGACGATATATACAAACAATACAACCGGCTCGCCGAATATCTGAAGGAAATTCCGGATCATATCAAAATTGTCCTGCAGCCGGGCAACCATGATGCGGTGCGTCCTGCAGAGCCGCAGCCGGCGTTGTCCGAAATATTTACAAAGATGTTCGATTCCAACGTGATGATGACGGCGAACCCGGTGCAGCTGAACATCGAAGGCAGGACGATATTAACATATCACGGAAGGAGCATTGACGACTGGGTGGCCAGCGTCCAGCGGTTGACATATGAGGATCCGGTAGCTGTGATGAAAGAGATGCTTGACAGACGGCATTTGGCGCCTATGTACGGATTGAAAACAGCACTGGCGCCGGAGAAGAAGGATTATCTGGTGATCGATAAACGGCCCGACATATTTGTTACCGGGCATGTGCACGGTGCTGCTACGGAAGAATACAGAGGGATAAGACTGATCGCCGCATCAACGTGGCAGGATCAGACGGAATTCCAAAAGATGCATAATTTCAACCCGCAGCCGGGCGTGATGCCTATTGTCCATCTCGGCACCGGAAAAACAACAATGAAAGGGTTTTAACTCAAATACCTTCGGAGATCTTGTCCTCTTTCAACAAAAAATCCCTCAGATGGATGCCTATTACGCCATCATCATTACGTTCTGCGTATCTGTCCATTGACACCACGTATTTAGGAAAGTTGTCCTTTATCTCCTTCAGCGGAGCGAATTCCCTGTTGTACACTTCGCCAGATGAGAATTCTAAACATACCTGGAGATAGGTCCTCTCTCCGTTTATCTTCTCGGCTACAAAGTCAATTTCCCGTGTATCGAATTTGCCAACGTAAACGTTATACCCGCGCCTTATCAATTCCATGTAAACAATGTTCTCTAAGATGCCCTGTATGTTGTCGATCCTGAGATCGCGTACTACATATTGCAAACTGTGATCCGTAAGATAATATTTGTCGTTCGTCTCAAGCAAACGTTTACCTTTTAGGTCATAGCGCTGCGCCCGTCTTATGATAAAACCTTCTTCCAGATATCTCATATAATTGATTATCGTCTCTGGATCCGTTCCCTTTCGTCCCTGACTTTTCAGGTAGTTCGTGATACTTGCCGGGGATGTAAGATTACCGACATTATCGTAAAGGAACGCGACGATCTTGTCCATGAGCTGCGGATTCTTCACCGAATTTCTTTTTACGACATCGCGGTACAGCGCAGTGTTGTGAATATCCGTAACAATACGCCTTGCATCACGTACAGAATAATCGAACATTGATATCGGAGGAAATCCGCCGAGTTCAATATACCTGTCGATGTGTGAATTTTCATTGATCCCGCGTTCTTTTCCGAAATGAATGAATTCTTTGAATGAAAGCGGATACATATTGAAATTGACGGTCCTGCCTCCTAGTAGCGTGGAATAATCGGTATCAAGTAATTTCGAGTTAGAACCTGTGACGTAGATGTCTGTGTTCATCAGTCTGATGGAATTAACTGCTTTTTCCCAACCGTCCACTTCCTGAACCTCATCCAAAAAGACATAATACTTCTTTTTGTCTATTATGCGATCCTCTACGTACTTCGCCAGTTCGACATAGCTTTTGATGTCAAAGAACTCAGACCTTTCAAAGTTCATTTCAACAATGTGGTCTTGGTCGGCCTTTTTTGATATTTCTCTTTGAATTAGCTTCAAAAATTGACTCTTGCCGCTGCGCCTGATACCGGTGATGACCTTTACAAGAGGTTTATCGATGAATCCCTTTATTTCGTTCACGTACATCGGCCGGTCGATCAAAATTTCCTCTTCATCCATGTCCTTATCTGTTTAGTGTATACAGAACAATTATTTAATGCCGATGTAAAATATGGGTGTTACCCTAAACTTTCTGTTGAAATTATTAAAGAGTTAAGGGTGACCCTAAACTTTTTGTTAAGCTGCTAAAAAAATAATGGTCAAACTGTAATAAAAACAGCGTAAAGGTTCAAAGAACAAATAGTACCTCTATATTGTACGGGTGTGCTGTCCCTGATTTGGATATGTTTGATCGTTGCCGGCCTCCTTGAACCGTGCTGGGCGATCTCACTGAAAAGGTCGGAGAAATTCACCGATGTTAAATGGACGGCCGCCACGATCGTTTTTCTTGCGGCCAGCATGTATCTGCTGTCCGTTGCCATGGCCGAACTGCCTATGGGCACCGCATATGCCGTATGGACCGGAATAGGCGCCATAGGTACGCTGCTGGCAGGAATGATATTGTTCAAAGAGTCGGCGACAACGGCCAGGATCTTCTTTGCTGTTCTGATCGTCTCCGGTGTGGTCGGGCTGCAGATGACGGCGGGTGTGTGATATGAAGGATAAAGGATGGCTGTACATTGTCATAGGCGGGATCTTCGAGATCGTCTGGGCGATCTCGATGAAACATTCCGACGGATTCACGAACATTCCGTGGACGGCCTCTCTCGTTCTTTTTCTGATATTGAGTATGATCATGCTCTCGAAGGCGATCGCCGTCGGGATGCCGTTGGGTATCGCGTATGCGGTATGGGTCGGTATCGGAGCGATCGGTACGTTCGTTTATGGTGTTCTCTTCATGAATGACCCTTCCGATCTGCTTAGGATATTCTTTGCGGGCATGGTAATTGCCGGAATAGTCGGATTGCAAAGAACGTCACGAAATAAAAGTGAGAATTGTTAAAATGTTTATTTTATCTGCAGGTACAGCATGTACACGGTGATGAACAGACCGAGCATCAGCATTGCGTAACCGACTATCCATATGACCTTGAACGCCTTTCCCCTTTTCTCGGGATCGTTCTTGATCTCCAGATACCGGTCCTCAAGCGACCTCATTCTGCGGCCTCGCCTTTCTTCTTCAGATGCTTGAGACGGATGGTGTTCTCTCTTTCCATTTCCTGTAACCGGAACTCAACGAATGCTTCCGCTTCCTCCAGTTCCGGGATCACTTTGAATTCGAGTGCGTTCACTCTTCTCTTGGTCTTCTCGATCTCGTCCAGGAGCTTTTTCATTGTGAGCTCGACCTCGGCGGCGCGCACCAGCGTATCGAGAAGTTTCTCGAACGACTGTGCCGCTTCCTCGATGTATACGGACGTGGAAATGACACCGTATCCCCTCTGCGTCATCGGCGTATGGATGATCTCGCATTCCACCTTCGGGACCATCATGCCCATGATGCTCTTGCTTCCGAGTTTCACCTGCGGGTCCGCCTTCAGTGCGTATGCGGCGCTCTTCACCGCAATGGCACCTTCAACGGCCCTCGCTATGGCGATCCTGCCCATTGCCGCGTCGTAATCGGAAAGCACACTGCCGCGCATCTTTTTCGCTTTGTCGAGTACCTCGAAGAATTCGATGATGAGACCGTCACGTTTCATCTTCATGATCTTGTATCCACTCTTGGACAGTTTGATCTTCTTCTTTACCTCCATCAAAGCGGAGCGGGTAGGTGTTATCTCTTGTGCGGGCATTGTCTCAACTCTGGAGGTA
>JAIRJQ010000108.1 GCA_031260545.1 Methanomassiliicoccaceae archaeon
TGATTAATTCTTTTCTTATATCTTGCAAGATCTGTGCGAAGATTGATAAATCGAACGTGTCTAATGGGGGCATGGTCAGGTCCGCCGGAGACATTGTTTCTTCGTACTCGCTATCATCCTGTGTCGGATGCGGCAAGTGCGACAAAGTATGCCCGAGCAGCCGCAACGGAGGCATACGCCCGGATCACCTGATCGCAGCGATACTTGCCGCAGACCCGTCATCGGAACTGCAGGAGCTGCAGGCGGATGTATGGAAGTGCCTTATGTGTCACCGCTGTTCAACGATATGTCCTAAGAAGATAGACGTCACCGGGACGATACGCACCCTCAGATACGATTCATTATCGTCCGGCGAGACGCCGAAAAGATTCAGGATGGCGTCCGATACGTTAATGGAGATCGGACGCGCGTTCCCTGTGAACGAGCTCGTGAACAGGAAGAGGGGAGAGTTAGGTCTTGATCCCATAAGCTATGACGAAAGCTCTGTGAACGAATTAAAAATGATAATAGCCAGAACGGGGTTCCGCCATGAGTGACCTCGTTCTTTATCCGGGGTGTCTGATCCAATCAAGACTTCCGTTCCTGGAGGCCGCGACCAAGTTCATTCTCAAAAAACTGAATGTTAAAGCGGACACGATCGAAGGGTTCACGTGCTGCATGGAGCCCGTAGGTCTGAGGTCCCTTGGCCCCGAGACGTGGAAGGCCGTCGGCGCAAGGATACACTCCATCGCATCCGAAAGGAAGATACTCACGCTGTGCGACGGATGCAGCATGTCCCTGTCGGAGGCCGGTGCCGAGATCTCAAAGGAAAAGGAAAAAGGCATTATGAATGAGATCATGAACGACCTCGGCCGCAAGGTTACAGTAACGGAAGTTGTCGGAATGCTCGAGTTCCTGCACAGCAGGCTCGACGACATCAAGAAAAATATTGTAACTGAGACGGATTTCAATCTGGCGGTGTTCCCGGGATGTCATTGTGAGGCGGCATGCAAAATGAAAGGACTGTCGGCAACAGATATGTTGTCCGATATCGTGAAGGCGCTCGGAGGCAATGCAATAAAGCTGAAGGACAACCTGTGCTGCGGCGGAGGGCTGGCGGGCGTTGACAGCGAGCTTGAGAAGAAGGTGATGCACGAGTCTATAACAGCAGCAAGGAAAGCGGACGCCATTGCGGTAATAACATCATGCCCGTTCTGTTTCCTTCAATTCGACATGGTCGGAAGGCAGACGACGCTTCACATCACAGAACTGGTGGCATCCGGCATGGGATGGCAGGTGGACCCGCACACATATCACAGAACGAAGTGATCATCTCACGTTCAGCGAGTAATGTACCGAACGGACAGAATGCGTAAGCGACCCCATCGATATGACGTCTGCGAATTTCGCATATTCGGGCGCGTTCTCAAAAGTGATGTTACCTGAGACCTCGATCGTTATTTCCTTGACCTTTCTTACGGCATCGGCGATCTCTCCCGCTTTTGCGGGTGACGAATTATCGATCATTATGATGTCGGCTCTTTTCGCCGCGACAAGCGCATCGTCAATGTTCTCAACTTCGATCTCCACCTTTTTGGTGAATGATGCCGCATTCAGCAATTCAACGACATTCTTCATGCCGCCTGCGGCCTCGACGTGATTATCTTTGACAAGTATCATATCATCCAGACGGTACCGGTGAGGATCCCCTCCTCCGAGTATTATCGCTTTCTTCTCGAACGCCCTGAACCCCGGTGTCGTCTTTCGTGTTCCGGCTATCCTGATGTTCTTGTTAACTTTTCTGCACGCTGTAAGAACATCGTTCGTTGCCGTTGCGATGCCGGACATCCTCATCATTATGTTCAATGCCGTTCTTTCAAGTGTTATCATATTCCTGAGCGGCCCCGACATGTTCATCACGACCGCCCCCTTCTTCACGCGTTCGCCGTCGTTAACGCACGGTCCGCATTCGATGCCGTGGTCTTCGAATATCGTCATTGCTTCCTCGAGACCGGCGACGACGGCATCGTTCTCGCATACTATGTCCGCATTTCCGTCAACATCAGGAACAAGGATGTCCGTGGTGATATCACCGTATCCGATATCTTCCTCAAGAAAGCGCTCCAGATGTTCCATGGTCACACGTCCAGCGTGAACTCCTCTCCGAGCCCCGGAAGAATGACATTAAAATCTCCTTCAAGGTCCTTTTTGATCAGTTCGCGGGTGTCAGAATGCATGATTATAACATTCTTCGGGTCGCATCCGCGCACGAACTCCAATATCTGGTTATGGTCCGCATGTGCAGAAAAATCATATTTTTTAACTTCTGCCGTTATCTTCACAGGGGCACCGTCCATCATGACGCATCCGTTCTCAAGGAGCATCCTTCCGTTGGTGTCCTCTGCCTGATATCCGACGAGAAGCACCGCATTCTTCGGATTTTTGCCCAGCTCTCTCAGATATCCCAGCACCGGGCCGCCGTCAAGCATTCCGCCGGTGGTCACGATGACCTCTCCTTTAGCCGAGTGCGACCTCATGTTCGGATTCCTTACCTCCTGGAATGCCCTTTTCGCTCCTTTGAATTTCTTGTAATCGAGCAGATATTCAGGATAGTTCATGTACAGTCTCGTAACAGAGCGCCCCATGCCATCCACCCACATGTCATATCCGGTGTTCTTCAGCATTAACATTACTTCCTGTGTCCTGCCGGTCGCAAAGCACGGGACCAGAACGCGGCCTCCTCTGTCCGTGACCTCCGATATCTTATCCAGGAACGCCTTTTCCTCTTCTTTTCTGGGTCTGTGCAGACGCCCTCCGTATGTCCCCTCGATAAAGAGGTTCTCGCAATCCACCGGCCTGGCGGGCCCGACGAGCTTTGTGCTTATTGTGTGAATATCCCCGGAATAAACGGTGGACGTGTCCGCAACGACCTCGAACATGGTCGCCCCCGGAATGTGGCCCGCGGAATGCAGGGAGACGTCAAAGCCTTTCAGTTCTATCGTATCCCCGTAGGTCAGCGGAACGACGTTCCTCATTGTTCTGTCGATATCGCCTTTCGCATACGGCAAAGGATAATCGTCAGCCTTTGCAATTTTCAAACTATCGTTCATTAATATCTCGGACACCTCCGCTGTCAGCGGCGTGGAGAACATTTCACAGTTATCGCGCCCGCATACGCTCGGTATCATTCCGCAGTGGTCCAAGTGACTGTGCGTCAAAAATATACGATCCACGCGTCCGCACTCCATAGGATATTCCGGCGGTTTCGTCGGACTCATCCCGTATTCGAACAAAGAAACATCATTGTTCCTCTGCATAGTCATTCCCATGCGGCCTATGGCATCCGCTCCTCCAAGGAATCTGAATTTCATTTCCATTGATCATCACCTATTTTTGTTGTTTTTTTTGCCTTCAGAGAAGGACTTTGTGAAAAGAGGCCGGTGACCTCTTGTACATGTATGGTGAATGCGCATGTCTTTTCACGCGCAACATATAAGATTCAAATCCGTCGGCTAGTATATTAACTTACGTCTTTTTCACGGACCGTGCTGACTTTTACAGCTGCCGATGTATCCAAGGCCGCCGGCGCATCTGCGGCCGCCGCGGAGATGGCGGCAGAGACCATCGAAAGATGTTATGAAGACAGAACGACAGCGGCAAAGACGGAACGGTTCTCTGAAAACAAGAGCATCAGCAGGGCAGAACTCTCGATCTTCCGGCAATATAATAAAGATATATCCGGCCATTTTTTGCATAACGGATGCCACAGAAACAATAAATGCCAGATTATCGGGTTCTAAACCCCATTAATATCATAAATGCCGATACAATTTCAAATTATACAAAATCTAGTTATTACTCATAAATAGTTAATGTAAACTGAATATCTTTATTGATAACATCACTATATAAGGTAACATAATATTACTAAAGGGTACAAACAGGTCCGGGAAAACATGGGAAACATTCGTTCGACGGACCGATGACACTGAAAAGGGGTCTATTTAGATAAAAACAGGAGGGAGCCATTATTAGAGAGAGACATGGGAATTCAGTCAGCGGTCGCAGATCTGCGACGAAGAGAAGGGCTGTTCTGATATTATCGGTGTTGGCGTTGGTCACGCTCATAGGAATTGTGAGTCTGAGCGATGCCAAACAACCTTTCGGAGGGTCGTCCGAGAATGATTCGGTGCCGTTGGTAGCACCGTTCATGGCATCGGAGACCATAAACATATCAGATCTGGCATCGGACGCCGCAGGCAAAGGGTGGTCGTACACTGGCTCCAATTCGACGCTCACCTTCGGTATCGGCTCCAACAACCTCGGTTACGAGATAATACAGTCCGCGGCCGGACCGCGGTCATTGAACATCGTCATACAGGACAACGTAGACACGGAACTGATGATCAGCGGTCTCTCCATCATCGGTAACGTGACGTTGCAGGGCGATGCAAGTCTCGGCATCTATCTGAACGGCCCGAACAGCATAAAAGGGAGCATATTGGTGCCGAGCGGCACATCGCTCACTGTAAGCGGTAACAGCAGCAATGATTCTCTTGTTGTGACCGCAACCGACGATCGCAGCGCGGCCATCGGCGGCGCAGGCGGGCAGGACGGCGGAGACATAACGATAAACAGCGGTTCAGTCACTGCGGTCGGCGGTAAGTACGCGGCCGCAATAGGCGGCGGTGCGAATGGCGAAGGTGCCTCGATAGGCATAAGCGGCAGAGCGGCCGTGACCGCATACTCCGGCGGAACACTGCCGGCGGTCCATGCAATGAACGGTAACAACAGCAATGGTTTCCTTGTCAACAACATCCTCGGCGAGACATGGTCCGGCAGCAGGACGATAGAGGTGTATTCTGACGGGGACCCATACAGAACGCTGACCCTCCCGGCCGGCTTTGCCGGATATGCGTACACTACCGGCAATTCACCGGCAAAGAGCATAAACGAATACCTCTACGACGGCGAGACACGCATAGGCATGATCGTGCCGGTGTCTGACACGGCCTTAATGATAGAGGCGGTGAACACGCTCGCGGTGACAGATGCGACGATAATAGCGGATGTTCAGACGCATACGGTATCAATGTTCGCACTCGGCGACTTTATCGATATCAATCCTATGGCAGCAGCACTGGCCAATCAATACACCATAGCGGCCAGCGGCGCAAATTTCAACGCGTACAACAGCGTCGGCTTCTCAGGGACCTACACATCATTCACCAATGCATTAAATGCGATAAGAACGAACGCCAACCGCGCCGAGTCACTGATAACATTCTCGGGTTCACCGTTGAACATCGGGACGGAGAGCATGAGCTTCGACACCACTCTGTGGGGAATAGTGACCCTTGCAGGCAGTGTAACGTCGAGCGTCAGCACAGCTGACGGCGCGGTCGTCGCGTTGTCCGGCACAATGAGCCTTACAAGCCAGGCGAACATAACCAACACCTACTCAGGAACCACGGTGTCCGTTATACGTAACAACGGCACAGGCCCGCTGACGGTATCGGCGGGAACGCTCACGTCACCGGGCGGTTATACGATAAGGAACAACGCGACCGGCAGTGTTACCGTCAACGGTTCGGCCACCGTCATCAACACAGGCTCTACCGGATCGGATCAATCCGATAATGCCATATTGAATAACTCATCCGGATCGATATTTATCGGAGGATCGGCGACATTGAAAGCAAATTCCAATGTCATACGCACACAAAACAATTCAAGTACGGGCACAATGCTGACGATCTCAGGCGGAACGATCACCGGCGGCATGTACGGTATAGATCACTTTGCCAGCGGCGGGATCGTTATCTCCGGCGGCACCATAACCGGGACCGCTACCAACATCATATACAACGCTTATGCTGCTTCGATCACAATATCCGGGGGCACTTTAATTAAGACCAGCGGCACCGGGATACAGAATTCGTCAGGCACCGTGAACATGACCGGAGGCACGATAAACATACAGGGATCGTCAAGCGGCTACGCAATAACCGGCGGATTTGTAAATATCTCCGGATCCGCAAATATAACATCTTCGGGATCCGGCGCGACGATAAACGTTAGCGGTTCCGGTACAGCGGCAAGGCTGACGATGACCGGAGGAACGATTGCGAACACACACACATCCGGATATGCTATACAGCAGACGTCAACCAGCCCGGTGAACATCTCCGGCGGTACGGTCAAGGCCGCGAGTTCTAATCATACGATATATTCCACTTCCACAGGCCCGATCACCATCTCCGGTGCAGCGGATGTGCAGAACACGGGCACAGGACGCGCCATACACCTTAACACGACGACATCGCCGCTGATCATCAGCGGGGCCCCGAAGATCACAGGGTCCATCTATGCAGCGCCGGGAATGCTGACCGCGTCAGGTTTGACCAACTCCACGAACGTCTACGAGGTCTTCATATCGGGGACCCTGTCGAACGGACTGGTCGCAGTCATTGGCGGCGCAACATATAACACACGTTTCACAACTGTAAATCCAAACTACCGGATGTTGGTATCCGGCAGCAATCTGACCATCAGCCTGGAGCTCCGCACGATCTCATTCAACCTTAACGGAGTATCCGTATCCGGAAGTGCTACACCCTCTTCAATAACAGTGGACCACGGTACCTCTCCTTCCTCGGGATCGAAACCCGCCGGAACATGGACGTGGACGAACTATGCGCACAACAACACATGGTACACACGCTCTGCTTCGTCACCATATGTGTACACCCCGTTCATCTTCGGAACGACGACGGTGACGGCTAACGTAGCGCTATTTCTTGTATGGACGCCGACGAGCGGTGAAGGTATACCGTACACGATGGCGGCCAGCGGGTCGAACTACAACGTGACCAAATCGGTCTTCGGTTCGTCCAGTACATATAACGGAACGGTAGCGATCACATCCGCGCCCACGAACTTCCAGAA
>JAIRJQ010000121.1 GCA_031260545.1 Methanomassiliicoccaceae archaeon
AAGATAAACGGAATGACCAAAGAGTCGTTATCCGCAAAGATCCCCGAGATACTGGAAAAGCTGAAGATGACCGAGTGGTCCGATAAACGCATAGGAACATTCTCCAAAGGGATGAGACAGAGGATCGCGTTAGGCCAGTCGTTGCTCACAGACCCGTCCGTGATAATATTGGATGAACCTACATCGGGTCTCGATCCGAGAGGAATGATCGAAATTCGTGAGATATTGAAATCATTGAAAACAAGGGACCTTACAATATTCATGAGCTCGCACATGTTATACGAGGTGAGCGACCTCTGTGACCGCATAGCAATGATCAACAGAGGAAAACTTCTGGTCCATGATAACACAGAAGTGATAATGAACAGCACCGGTGCAAGAGTGGTAAAAATAAAGCTGCTGAACGGCCTGACACAAAAGGCCGTCGATGATATATCAGCCCTTTCCAATGTTGTGGACGCTCGTACGGACGGCGGGAGCATCGAGGTAAAGCTGAACGGCGGCGATGCGGAACAGGCAAAACTTCTCAAGGACATCACAGCGATCAACCTGGACGTCTGCAGCATAGTAAGTGACAATCTCGAGTCGACATATCTCAATCTGATCAAGGAGTCGAGGTGATACCATGGGTGAAAATGACAATGTCTCAAAGGCAAAGAAAGGGATCTCGGACGATCTGAGACAGATCGGCGTTGTTACAAAATATGAGATACTGACACATGTACGCAGCAGGAAGATGCTTGTATTCGTGGCTGTTGCAGTACTGCTTCTGGCACTTATAACACTCTTGAGCTACGTTCTGGACGGGGGGCTGCCGGATAATTCCAAGGAACTTCTTGAACAATATATCTCATGGGTATCCCTCTTTATGATAATCGGTGTCTCGCTGTTCTGTGCATCCACGATCGCATCGGAGTTCGAGGAAAGAACAGCATTATTGATGTTCCCTAGACCGATAAAGAAGACATCTTTCTTCTTAGGTAAGGTTCTCGCATGTTACATCTTATGCGGCGCAATAGTGGTGCTTTACTATCTGGTCATTATGATCCTTTCGATATTGAACACCGGAGACCTTGACGCGAACATATTCGGCTCGCTCGGTATGGCGGTTATGTTCATGGTCGGCGCCGGCGGGTTTGCGTTACTGATGAGTTCGATATTCAAAAGAGGGGCAACAGCGATAATAATAACAATAGTGGTGCTGCTGATGGTGTTCAGCATAGTGGACCAAATGCTGTCATTGTTCGGCGTCGAACCGGTCTTCAGCGTAACATATGCGGCCAAGGACATCATCAATTACGTTGCGCAGAATCCGCTTGTTACTGATATTGACCTAAGCGACTATGGAACGGATTTCAGGTTCAAGGACTACAATCCGACTCATACGATGGCGTTCTCCATAATGGCGATATGGGCCGTTGTTACGACAGCGATATCCGCGTTCCTGTTCAAAAGAAAGGAATTCTAAACGGAACTCACGTTCCCCTTTTCTTTTTCCATTTTCCTTTTTATCATATCGAAGGATATCATTTCTGCTGCTGTTTGATCTCTATCGTCATTTTCTTCTTCGCGTTGAAATGGCCGAGGGCTGCCGCCTTGGTATACCATTTTTTAGCTTCGTTCAGGTCTTTCTCGACGCCTATGCCCTCTTCGTAATATCTGCCGATGATGAACTGTGATTCAGCATCCCCGTTGTTCGCCTCATCCATGTGTTTTTCGAAAGGGGTCATATCATTTACGAGCTTCAGCTTCTGTCCGGAGTATCCTTCAATGAGTTCACGTGAATATGTGTGACCTTGTTTCGCCGCTCTCGTATACCATTTTATTGCCGATTCTTTATCAGGTTTTGTTCCTGTCCCGTTCGCATAATGCAGGCCCGCGTAATACTGCGCAAGAACATGGCCGGTCGATGCAGCTTTGAGATACCATTCGAACGCTTTTTTATCGTTCTTTTCAACTCCGCGCCCTTCCGAATAGCACTGAGCGATGAAATACTGCGATTTCCCGTATCCGGCGTCCGCAGCCAGCGTATGCCATTTGAACGATCCGCTTATGTTCTTGGCGACGCCGGTACCTTTGCTTAAACAAACACCAACGTAATACTGCGATCTGTGGTGTCCGTTCTGCGCCGATCTGAGGAACCATCTGTATCCCAGTCTCTCATCCTTTTTCACACCGCGGCCGTTCATGTATGCTTCGGCCACATTGAACTGTGCGGTCCCGTTACCATTCTGCGCCGATCTGAGGAACCAGTTGAATGATTCCTTGTCATCCTTATTGACGCCTCTGCCTTCCGTATACCGCTGCGCAACCGCAAATTGTGCATATTCGGAATCATGTTCAGCGGCCATCAGGAACCATTTGAACGATTCCTTATCATTTTTTGTTACGTCGCGTCCGTCGGCATACATATGCGCCAACGATATCATCGCATCGCTCTGTCCGAATTCCGCCGCCGTTCTGAAATATTCCAGCGCCTTCTTCTTATCACGGTCGGTACCTCTGCCGCGCTGATAGCACTGCGCCAGACCGTATAACGCATCCACGGACCCGTGATTGGAAGCAACGGTGAACCATCCGAACGCATAGAACGGATCAGGTTCGATACCGATCCCTTCAAGATAATAACGTCCTAATTCATATTCCGCATCTTCGGAACCGGTATCGGCAAGATCGAAGATCATGCCGAATGCCTTTTTTTCATCCTTTTCTACTCCCGTCCCGTCAGCATAACATCTTATCACTTCAATGGGAGCTCTTCTGTGTCCTTTTTCGGACGCTTTCTGGAACAGCATGAACGCTTTTTCTGCGTTCTTTTCGGTGCACGCACCGCTGCGGTACATCCTCGCCAGATCGAATACCGCATCCATGTGGCCAAGTTCCGCCGCCTTTTCGCAGCATGTGAAAGAAAGGTCGGCGTCCGGTGCAACACCCGTTCCGTGGAAATAAAAACGGCTTAACATGTACAATGCGCCGGCACTTCCCTGTTCCGCTTTTTTTCTGTAAGATTCAAATGCGGCAGCAGCGTCAAATCTCCATTTCCTTTCTTTATAAAGGGATACGGCGCCGATGGACCTTCTGTCCCCCTTTTCCGCGGCGCGTATGTACCATAATAATGCCTCATTGACATCTTTTTCAACGGCGATACCGTGATAATAACATTCGCCTATCATGTATTCCGATGCCGTGTGCCCCAGATCCGCGGCCATCGCATACCATTTGAAAGACTCATTCTCATCCACCTCCGTCTCGTTCCCGAGCGCGTGGTATTGCCCCAATTCGAACATTGCCGTGATGTTTCCTTCCGCGGCACCTTTTTTCAGCGTTTCTAGTGTCACAGGTGTCATACTATGTGCCAATATAAGAATTTAAAGATTTGAACCAAAAGAAAATAAAAGATTAACGTGCAATGAGCGACTTAACAGATATGTTATCTATTAATAATGGCTTAGTTGTTACGTATAACATGGGAAAGAAACGGTGGAAGGACCGAAAGGACGGCCGTTATCTCTACGATGCGGACCCTATGCACAAATTTATGCCGTTCCTTATGCCGAAACGTACGGAATGCGAAGTATTTTTAAGAGAGACAATAGATGCCGCGAACCTCATGGAATATCTGGATGAAAAGAAATCCACTGAATGTAACAGGATAACATTATTCTCGCTGCTGATGTCAACTCTGGTCAGAACCTTCGCCATGCGCCCTGACCTCAACAACTTCGTTGCAGGGCACAGACTTTACAGAAGGAACAAGATAGACATAGGTTTCGTGGTGAAAAAGGAGTTCAGCGACGCGGGCGCAGAAACTACGGTAAGGTTGGCGTTCGATCCTTCTCTGACCATTGCGGAAGTAAGTGAACGGCTATATTCGCATATAGACGAATTCAGATCGGCGGGATCCGCAGGTACCGATAAAACGGTAAGGACATTATCAAAACTTCCGCGCTTCCTGACAAAATTTATCGTTGCATTCCTCAGGTTCCTGAATTACTTCGGTCACGTTCCTAAAGGATTGATAGAATCGGATCCGAATTTCGCTTCCGCCTTCGTTGCCAATATGGGTTCCATCAAGGCCAATGCGCCGTTCCATCATCTCAATAACTGGGGGACCGGCTCATTATTCATAACGATAGGCGCAGTTGAGGATAGGGTATGTGTCGTTAACGGTACACCGGAAATAAGAAAATGTTTCGATCTTGCGTTCACGGTCGACGAGAGAATAGCGGATGGTTATTATTTTGCCAGATCGATACAGCTGATGAAGGACATAATCTCAGACCCGGCGTGTCTTGAGACACCGTTCGCGCCGGAGGCCGCAAAATATGAATGATGCTCCATGGACAGGACATTACGGTAACGTTCCGGTATCGCTCGACTATCCCAAAGGCACATTATACGATGTTCTTGAAAGATCGGCGGAAAGCAACGGCGAAAGATACGCATACGAGTTCATAGGTTCGAAGACAACATACTCGAAACTCATATCCGATGTGGACATGGCCGCTTCGTCGCTGATAGCGATGGGCATCGGTAAGAACGACAAAGTGATGATATGTTTACCCAATACTCCGCATGCGGTCACAATGTTCTATGCAATAAGCAAAGTGGGTGCCGTCGCGGTGATGATACATCCGTTATCATCTAAGAATGAGATAGAATTCTATCTGAACGATTCGGGATGCAGAGTGGCGGTGACAATGGACAGATTCGCCGGTTCCTTTGACGGGATGGAGAATACTACGCCGCTGAAACGGCTTGTGATCGTCGATATAACAAAAGGTCTGAACCCTGTGTATAAGATGGCATACAGGTTGAGGTCAAAGAACATTCCGAGGCCGGTGATGAAAGAGCATATGATACCATGGGATGATATGATATCGCTGGGATTCGGGAACGCAGAGAGAACGGACAACGATGCGGACGATCTCGCGGTGATATTGTACACGGGAGGAACGACAGGCAGATCGAAAGGTGTTCTTCTGTCGAATTTGAATTTCAATGCTACAGCGTTACAGACATACGTAATGGGGCAATACGAGATAAGCGAAAAGGATTCCATGCTCGGCATCCTGCCGTTGTTCCACGGTTTCGGATTATGCATAGGGATGCACATGACCCTTATGCATTCCGCACGTTTCATACTCGTCCCAGTGTTCAGCCCGGACACCTTCACAAAGTTAATAAGAAAAAAGAGACCGACATTCATTGCCGGCGTTCCGACGCTGTTCGAACTGATGATAAGAAGTAAAAGATTGAAGAGAACGGACCTTTCGTTCCTGAGAGGGGTATTCGTGGGAGGCGATACGTTATCGGTGGACCTGAAGGGCCGTGTTGATAAATTCCTCATGGACCGTCATTCGGCATCGACGATACGCGAGGGATATGGACTTACAGAATGTGTCACCGCTTCCTGCTTAACGCCAATAAATGAATACCGCAGGGGAAGCATCGGGATACCTTTTCCAGACACGCTGTACAAAGTGGTCGCCGTAGGGACGACAGACGAGGTTCAATACGGAACGGACGGAGAAATATGCATCTCCGGGCCGTCCGTGATGATAGGATATAACAACGAACCGGAAGAAACAACAAATGTTCTCAAGAAGCATGAAGACGGCAGAATATGGCTGCACACAGGCGATGCGGGAATGATGGACAGCGAAGGGTTCATTTATTTCAGGCAACGCATAAAAAGAATGATAATAAGCTCCGGATACAACATATATCCGAGCCAGATCGAAAATGTTCTGGATACGCACCCTCTCATTCAGTGTTCATGCGTCATCGGTATACCCGATGAGATCAGAATTCAGTCGGTCAAAGCGTTCGTTGTCCTGAAGGACGATGTTTCCGAGGACGAGTTCACAAAGCAGAAGATAAAACGATACTGCATAGAGAATATAGCAAGATACGCCGTTCCGTCGGACATAGAATTCATTGACGAATTGCCGAAGACAAAGGTAGGAAAAGTAGCATATACAGAATTAGAAAAGCTGGAGCTGAGCCGGAAAGGGCTCTCGCCTAAGGAACAAATATGATGTAACATAAGTTTAGGCAATCCTAAACTTTATATCCGCGATAATGATACGGAACATCATGGCATCAGGCAACCGTGAGGATTATTTGTTACGCATCCTTAGATTGACCAACGGCGACGGTATCGCGAAAACAACGGATATAGCTGCGCTGATGAACGTATCCGCCGCTTCCGTCACCGAGATGCTGAGGATTCTTGCTAACGATGAGCTAATAACATACAAAAAATACAAAGGGGTCTCTTTAACGCCGGAAGGTTTAGCCATGGCTAAAAGAATAAGGGACAAGCATCAGATCGCCGAACGTTTTTTGATGGACGTTCTCGATAAGGACCAGGGGGATGCGCATGAGGAAGCGTGTAAGATGGAACACATACTTTCCGATGAATCCGCGAGAAGGATGTGCCGCATCGTCGGCGCAGCCGAAATGTCGGACTGCGAAGCATTATGCGGCAGCGAATGCATAAAAAAGGCGTCGGGGATACAGCTGAACAAGATATCCGCAGGCATGGCAGGAAAGATATCGCACCTTAAATGCGATGACGCTGAGAAGATACGAAAACTCATATCGATAGGTTTTGTGCCAGGAAGGACGATCTCGATGGTGAACAGGACGACAAGCAACGGTCCGATCATATTCCGCATGGGCGAATCCAATATCGCGCTGGACCAGGAACTGGCGTCGCTGGTCTTTGTGAACGTAGATCAGTGATATAATGATACGAGTGACACTGATAGGCCAGCCGAATGCAGGAAAATCATCACTGTTCACCCGCATGACGGGTGTCGGCGTCATAATTTCAAATTATGCGGGAACGACGGTGGAATTCGAAGAGGCCACGGTGGTAAGGAAAGGGAACGAGATCCATGTTCACGATCTTCCGGGAACGCATTCGCTTTCCGGCAACTCCGATGAAGAACGGCTTGTGATGAATGCTCTGACGGATGATACCGGGGACGTAGTGATAGTTGTTGCCGATGCTTCCAATCTGGAAGGGAGCATGGTCCTTTGTTTCGAGGCCATGGAGCTGGGGCTTCCGGTCATACTTGCGCTGAACAAAATGGACATCGCGTCGAAACGTTTCGATACCGATGTGAAAAAAATGAGAGAGATCCTCGACATCCCCGTAATTCCGGTATCAGCAAGGTCGGCCTTAGGGATCGATGATCTTCTGGACGAAGTGATACTTTATGAAAAGAAGGAAACGAACTTTAAGGTAAGATATGACAGTCATATCGAGAAGTACATAAACGATCTGCTTTTCACAAGCAAGATAAAAGGATTCGATCCGCGCGGTGTCGCCGTAAAACTTTTGGAAAAGGATACGTCCATATTGTCACGTCTGTCGGACGCAGAAAAAAATAACGTCAACAGGATGGCATCCGAATTCGAAAGGACGCACGGAGAATCCATAAACGTTCACATAGCAAGGGACAGGTACGGCCAGGCAGGCGTGATAAAAGATGCGGTGCAGAAGAAGACCGCCCGCGAAAGGACATTCTCTGAAAAACTCTCGGATGCGGCGACGGCGCCGTCCACGGGCATCCCTTTACTGATGTTCGTCCTTTTCGTAACGTTCATTTCATTCATTCTGATCAGCAGCTTTTTAGAGGATCTGATCAACAGCGTCTACACTTCGGTCGCCGGTGATTCGTTAAAGGAGTTCGGCGAAAAAACAGGCGGCGAACTTGGCTTGGCCGTTATGGGAGGGGTGGACGTAAGCATACGGGCGATACTCACGCTCGTGATACCGTTCATAATGCTCTTTTACGTTATCCTGGGGATACTGGAGGATTCCGGATATCTGCCGAGGGCCGTTGTGCTTCTCGACAGGACCATGCACAGGCTCGGTCTGCACGGCGGTGCGTTCATACCGATGATGGTAGGGATAGGATGCAGCGTGCCGGCGATACTTGCGACGAGGGTCGTCGCATCGAAACGAGAACGCCTGATACTGAGCACCATAATAGTGATGGCCATTCCGTGCTCGGCACAATTGGCCATAATAATGGGGGCCACCGGCAAATACGCAGGAATATTGGCGGCGTTCGTGATATTTTTGATGTTATCGGCAATGATATTCATCATCGGCATACTGATGAACAGGTGGATGAAATATGAACCGACGAACCTGGCCATGGAGATGCCCGACCTTGTTATGCCCTCGGCAAGGAATGTTGCGTTCAAAACATGGGACAGATGCAAGGACTTCTTCATCATCGCATTCCCGTTACTGATAATAGGAAGCATCATACTCGAAGTGCTCCTGCATTTTGGAGCTCTGGACGCAGTTGTTGAGCCGTTCTCGTTCATAACGGTGACCATGCTCGGTCTGCCGCCGATAGTCATAATCGCGTTCATCGTGGGGATCGTAAGAAAAGAGATGGCCCTCGGGATGCTGTTCATATTGGCGGGCCTTAATTCAACGGACACCTTCGGGATGGCCGGTTTCATGTCACCCGATCAGTTCCTGGTGTTCGGCGTCGTGATGTCCATATATTTCCCCTGCCTGGCGGTGTTCGCGGTATTATGGAAGGAGTTCGGGATAAGGAACACGGCGATGATAGCATTAACGTCACTGGCAGTTGCGTTACTCGCAGGGACGGCGTTCAATGCGATATTATCGATCATTTAACGGTGTGCGAACACAGCTTTCACACAGTTCTTATCATTTTTATCGAGTCTCACGAAACCGACCCTTTCGAACTGCACCATCTCTCCCTTCTCGCCGGACAATGCGGTCTCGGATATGCCGTTCAGAATTGTCCCGTCCGGCATGTGCACCTCCGTCGGAATGCCGGACGATACCCATTGCACCGCACGAACGCCCTTCTTCAATATGGAAAGGTCAGTGCCCGCATATTTTGCCGGTTCGCTGAACTCAATATTGCAAAGGTCCTTCAATCTTATGGTGCCAGCATCAATAAAGTTAACGGCATCCTGTGCGGATATCGAAACTCGTATATCTCCGCTGAGCGAGTAATCGCGTGACCCTCTCTCAGGATGGTCGGGGTGCATCGGCGCTTTGCCGACGATCTCCTCGATACCGGTTATTTTGAATTCTTTCGGATCCTGAACGAAGAAATATCTGTTCGCTTTATCATCGATTATATCGCGGTTCATTGCGTACAGCGTGTCCCAGGTGAATTGGATGTCTATAGGTTTTATTCCGCTTTCGACCCAATATCTGCGTATCGCCTCCGGCCTTATCCCGCGTTTCTTCATCGCCCTCAGCGTTCCCGTACGAACGTCATCCCATCCGGTGTAGTCGCCGTCCTTTATCCCCTTCTTTATTATTGACGTTTTCAGAACGGACTCGGGAATGCTGACCAGCCCGTAATGATAGAAGTGCGGTTTTTTCCATTTCATGTAATTGTAAATATATTCCTGCCTGAACGTGTTGTTCAGATGGTCCTTGCCGCGTATCACATGTGTCATGCCGAACATATGATCGTCTATCGCAACTGAAAGGTTCATCATCGGATAGATGTTATATTTCGTACCGACACGTGGGTGCGGATGATCAACGATCCTCAGTGCAACGAAGTCCCTTACCGCCGGATTAGGGTGACGCAGGTCTGTTTTAACAACGGCTATCGCCTCTCCCTCTTTGTAACCGTTCGATAACATTCTATCGTAACGTTCCATTTGTTCCTCGATGGGAAGTTCACGGCACGGGCATGCGTTCATATTCTCTTTCAAATTGCGCCAATCTTCGGCATCGCATGTGCATACGTACGCTTTGCCCGCCTCGATCAGTTTTCTTGTGATATCGTAATAAATTTCAAAACGATCGCTCTGTACGATCGTTTCATGGATCTTCACACCTAACCAATCGAGATCCTCCGGTATCATATCATATGCTTCCGGGGCGATCTTTTCAGGATTTGTGTCCTCGAATCTGTTTATCAGCTTCCCGCCGTATCTTTTCACGTACTCATCATTCAGCACGGAAACTCTGGAGTGGCCGATATGCAAAGGACCGGAAGGACCGGGAGCTATCCTCATCACCACGCCTTTCTCGGCGCCCTCGAGCGCCGGCAGTTCATATATACGTTCTTTTTTCTCTTTGACCATCAAATTCGGGTCGGATGACTGTAACTCTTTCGTCTGAGCTTCAAGCCCCATCTTATTTACGTCGCTGACGATAGATTCTATCAAAGGGGTGATCTCAGCGGACCTGCTTCTAAGTTCGGGACATTCTCCCAGCACTTTCCCCACTACCGCTTTAGGATTGGCGGTGCCTTTGAAAAATACTG
Source organism: Methanomassiliicoccaceae archaeon (assembly GCA_031260545.1). Lineage (GTDB taxonomy): Archaea > Thermoplasmatota > Thermoplasmata > Methanomassiliicoccales > Methanomethylophilaceae > Methanomicula. The sequence goes on from JAIRJQ010000121.1 coordinate 10,299, forward strand.
CATTCTGTAATGCATATTTTCTTATGGTATCTTGAACAGGGTCGGACATTGATGTAGCGAACATCCGTCACATATATTATTTTGATTACAAACCTTCATATTAAATATCAAAGAGAACATCAAGAATCATGTCCGTCAGGAAGTTTCTGGCACCAGATGTTATCATTAACGACAAGAAGATCAATGCCGATTCTCAGGAGATCACCAAAATTCTTGTCGGCGATCAGGATAAGACGTTCCATTTCAAAAGTCTCAACGGAGGAGAGGCCGTTGGTAATCTGTTCTCAACAAGAGCAAAGATCGCCGAGGCGATGAATATTAGACCGGACGATATCGTGAAACACCTTTCGTCCGCGATCTCAAATCCGAAACAAGTTAAAGTTGTGGATAAACCGGCATTCAGAAAGAATTCTATCCCTGTTGATCTTACATCATTGCCGATACCGAAATATTTTCCGGAGGATGCGGGCAGATACATCACGGCAGGAGTGATAATAGCGGAATGGGAAGGAGTTCGGAACGTCTCATTCCACAGGATGCTGATCGCCGGTAAGAATAAGATCGCGGTCAGACTCGTTCCACGGCATTTATACACGATGCACAAGATGGCAAAGGCGGCCAAACAGGATCTGAAAGTGACAATATGCGTAGGCCTTCGGCCGGAGGTGCTTCTCGCTGCGGCGATATCGACCGATTACGGCGTCGATGAATTGGAGATCGCGTCGTCAATGTGCGAATCATCCTTCAAAAAGCCGCTGGAGGTCGGGAAATGCGACAACGGTCTTCTCGTTCCGGCGGATGCCGATTATGTGTTCGAGGCAAGGATAACATCGAAAGAGATGGACGAGGGGCCGTTCGTGGATATCACGGGAACATACGACACCGTACGTTCACAGCCGATCATCGAAGTGGATAAGATCTGGACATCTGATAAACCCATATTCCATCTGCTCTTGCCTGGAGGGTATGAGCACTATCTGTTCATGGGACTGCCGCGAGAACCAATGATATTCAAAACTGTAAGGCAAGCCGTTCCGAGAACACACGCAGTAAGATTAACAGAAGGAGGATGCTGCTGGCTGCATGGCGTTGTTTCAATAACGAAGAACAAAGAGGGAGACGGGATGAATGCGATAATGGCAGCGTTCACCGGTCATCCGTCAATGAAACAAGTGATCATCGTTGACGAAGATATCGACATATTCGATGACCGCCAGGTGGAATGGGCCGTCGCAACAAGATTCCAGGGGAACCGTATGCTCAGAGTGCAGGACGCGGCCGGTTCTTCGCTGGATCCGAGCGCCGAAGGGACAACATGGAAGGTCGGGATCGATGCGACACGTCCGCTGAGCGCGGATGAAAAGGCATTCAGGAAAGCGACGCTGTAAGATATCACATTCTTTCAGCACGTTTGTCTATCGTTTCAGATCTTTTAGGTCCGATGCTGATCAGCTCTGCCGGAACTTTGAGATATTTTTCTATGAATTCAATGTACGCCCTCATGTTCTTCGGAAGTGCGTCATATCCTCTCTTCGCCGCTTCTTCCGACGGACCGAATTCATCCCATCCGTCGAATTCTTTGTAGACCGGTGATGCGCGTGAAACTTTTGATAATGATGCCGGGAAGTGCTTTTCCGTCCTTCCGTCTATTTCGTAACCGACGCACACATTGATCTTTCTGTACCCGTTGAGAACGTCCAATTTCGTAAGTGCCAGCGATGCGATACCGCACAGTCTGACGGAATGTTCGGCGACCACAAGGTCCAACCATCCGCATCTTCTTCCTCTTCCCGTTGTCACACCGTATTCGCCGCCTTTCTCCATCAGATATTTTCCCTCGGTGCCGTGAAGTTCAGTTACCATCGGCCCGTCCCCGACGCGCGTGGTGTATGCTTTCAGGCAGCCGTATACTTTACCTATTCTGTTCGGAGCGATGCCGGACCCGGTGCATATGCCGCCCGCTGTCGTATTTGATGATGTTACGTATGGGTACGTTCCGTGGTCGATGTCAAGCATCACGCCCTGCGCACCTTCGAACAATAATGTTTTTCCATCATCCAGCGCCTCGTTGAGCAGAACGGATGTGTCGCATACATATTTTCCGAAAACATCCTTCCAAAGTTTGAATTTCTCTGCTATGCTTTCTTCTGTGCACCCGCACTCTCCGTTCTGAAACAGCTTCAGAAGGTCCTTTTTGAAACGCAGATTGAACGCGATCTTTTCAGAAACATCATCAAAGAGGTCGCACACTCTGAAGCCGTTCCTTGCAGCTTTATCCTGATACGCCGGCCCGATGCCTTTTTTAGTTGTTCCTATCGTCTTGCTGCCGCGATATATCTCCTCGCCGCCGTCCAGTCTTTTATGGTATCCGAGAACTAAATGCGCTCTGTCCGATATTCTGAGGCCGTCAAGCGATCTTCCGGTATCCGTTATCTGTTTCATTTCCTCGATCATGTCGGCCATGCTCATCACAACACCGTTCCCAATGACCGCAAGTTTCCCTTCTCTCAAGATCCCCGACGGAAGAAGATGGAGTTTGAATGTTTCATTGTCTATTATTATCGTATGGCCGGCATTGTTCCCGCCTTGCGATCTCACGATGATGTCCGCTTCCTCGGACAGGTAATCAGTGATCTTTCCCTTGCCCTCGTCCCCCCATTGAGCGCCTATGATAGCTATTGACGGCAATTGTACACCAATTCTGTTCAGCACATACGGATATTTGAGATTTGTTGGTGTCAGCCTCTCGGCATGCACCTGTACACAGTGACGACATCTTTCAGTTCCAGGTCAGTTTTGAAAGATGTCGGAGAAATATGCGTTCTCGATGCAACACCGATCTCATTCAGCGCAGCGATGAAATCATCCATGGGCGGCGGCGATATCTTGAGAAAAGAGGACAGTTCGCTTATGTCGTAAATGAACGGAACCGTATCCAATTCATTCCTCCACAGGTCAAGCATCTTGCCGCATCTCCTCTCTTCCGCTGTGAAGGACGCATCCATCATATTAAGATGCGAAGAACTGTGAAGATTGCCGCCCCAGAAAGGTCCGTATCTGTATTCGCTGTCAGGCGAATCCGAGTGCAACCGTTCCAAGGCACCTTGCTCATATTTCACATACATCAGTTTCGATAATGCTTTATCGGCATTCTGCGCACCTTCCGTCACGCGTACGTACGTTCTGAAATAATGGTCGGCGTAGAATGAAAGCATCGGCTCCATACCCCTGTCGAATTTTGCCAATTCTTTTACGATAGAGCACATGAGTATGCGCAACCCCATTTCGTGACACATCGCACCGCGTATAGGTCGGGATTGATAACGCCGTTCGCATTTCTTTCTCTGTGCGCCGGCCAGCACGGCGGTGTCTGTTGCGGTGATAGCCAAAATACCGTTCTTTCTGCATCCTTTTATTGCGGCCTGTATGAAATGGACGGGAGGTCCGAATGGATCTATATCAACATAATCGAATGCTTCTTCAGAGAACAGCACATTAAGGTCCTTATTCGATGCGCGGCAATTCGTTAATAAATTTATGTCAATGTTCGCAGTCACAAAATCCATTGTTTTCGGGTCGGCATCGTTCGCGACCACTTCTTTTGCATTGGGGACCTCGTTAGCGATCCTTACTGCACGTGAACCGGTGGCGCACATTGCGTCAGCGACCGTCACATCTTTGTCAAGCGCCCGGAGGAACATCACGCTCACGTCGCGATTGAATGCCATCTGCTCATTGAAGAAAACTGAATCGGTCCTTTTTCCCGGACCGCCTTTGGAATGATCCGAGGGAACAATGAGTTTAGTATGTCCCTCAATGATCTCTGTTGTTCCGAACATTACATATTTTCCCCGTTCATGAGGCGTATGATCTTATGAGGAAGTAAATTTCTGTTTGTCGGTGTGACCTCCAATATCCGGACGTCATCCCTTCTCCTGATATCCTGGAGCAGCGGATTTCTGGATTTTTTGTGAAGCGTGAGTATCATCGGTTTTCCCGCATCCAGCGCAAATTTCACTGCGTCAATGAAAGCCTGGCTTTCCACTTCGACCTTGCCTACCTCGTCAATAACGATGACATCGCAGGTCTCACACGCGCCGCGTATCGCACCGACCGCGACCGATTCGAATTTTAAAAGGTCCACGCCCATCTTTCCTTCCATTATGCGGCTTTCGATGTCCATATGCGCGAAGACCTGACTTTCTTTCGATACGATGTTGCGTACGGCCAATCCCACCTTGCGGCGGCCGTCCATTATCGGTTCGTTGATCATACCGCCTATTTTTAACTCCTCGACACCGAGCATCTCGATGACGCGCATGAGCGTCTGCGTTTTTCCGGCGCCGGGAAGGCCGGTTACACCTATCTTAATGTCGGTTATCATTTCAAATCCTCGTAAAGAATGTCCTACTACCCGAATGACCATTCATATATTAAATGCATCACAAAGAAATTTCGGACACATACATAAGGGTGTAATCAAGTTCTTTGTCATACCGCATTTCCGCTGTTACGGACGCTCCGTTAACCATTATTGTGACAACTGCGTCGATCATTTCGCCCGTAAGCGATAAATAATCATACGCATCAGTTTTTTCTTTCTTGTTCATATTTATCTTCACGACGGCAGATCTGACGAACGGCTGCACCATTATCGATCTTTCGACGGCAAGTTCCAATTCTCTGATGTTATCGGAATTCACAGGGGTCCCGACAAATTGATGATATATCGTACCCATTTTTATCCCGGCCTCAAAGAGCGCGCGTTCCCTGTCGGAGCATCTGAACATCTTCGATGCTTTGTCCTCTCTTGAGCTCATCACCGAACGTTATACAAAGGATCGGTTTATAGTTAGTTGTTTTACCGAAGATCAAGATAACGCTAAGATAAGAATGACCGTCTGTCATACGCGGCCTGATAATCTGTCATCCTGCATTCAAAATATTTTTTAAGGTGAGCACTATGGACGGTATCAATGTCTTCCCTGAAGGATAATATAACCACGCTCAAGAAAGATAGGAATGCGCTGATATTGGCGCATAATTATTGTTTACCGGAGGTGCAGGATATCGCCGACCATACAGGGGATTCGTTAGGACTTTCCATCATTGCGTCGAAGGCCGATGCCGATGTCATAATATTCTGCGGAGTAACGTTCATGGCAGAAAGCGCCAAGGTATTGAATCCAAGGAAGAAGGTGCTGATGCCAGAACCTTTCGCAACATGTCCGATGGCGTCCATGTGCTCCGCAGAGCAGATAATCGATGCAAGGAAATGCCATAAGGATGCATGCGTTGTCGGTTACGTTAACACTACGGCCTCTGCAAAGGCGGAGATGGACATATGCTGCACCTCATCGAACGCAGTGAACATCGTATCATCAATGAAAGAGAAAGAGATCATATTCGTTCCGGACATGAATCTGGGCTCATACGTTGCATCCAAGGCGCCGTCGAAGAACATAATATTATGGAACGGGTACTGTCCGGTACATCAGTCGATAACGGTCCAGAATATCAGCGACCTCAAAGCAAAATATCCGAATGCGGTCGTCGTGGCGCACCCAGAGTGCAGATCCGACGTTCTGAATGCGGCGGACCTTATCGGTTCCACAGAGAAGATGATCGAATACGCAAAGGCCTCTGATGCAAAAGAATTCATCGTGGCGACCGAGATAGGGATGAAACACCGGCTGTCAAAGGAATGTCCGGGAAAGAGATTCCATTTCATCGATCATGCGTTATGTTCCGTTATGAAGATGACCACCCTGTCATCCGTTCTCAGGACTCTTAATGAGATGACAACAGAAGTGACACTTCCCGAGGACACAATGGAACGCGCCAAAGGTCCGTTGAAAAGAATGATAGATGTGAAATAATCCTTTTCCCATCACGGGATGAGAAGGCCGGATGAAGATCACTGAACGCTGACAGATGATGAGCCCTATGAGTGCTGACGGCCTCTCATTCGATCACCACCTCCAGATGACGTTAATTATGTATCCCGTTTAATTTGCTCAGCAATGCTGAGCGAAATTATAGAACTCTCGTTTTGCATTATATTCGCCGATCGACCAGTATGTGTTCATGAGTTCTTTATCGACAGCGCGGTATGCGTTGAGTCTCGCATTATCTATTATATTCAGAATGACCCTGAACGGCCCCTCATCACTCTCACCGGTCCGTGTGCTGTCCGCTTCCACAGACAGATCATTTTTCTTTCCTGTCGTTCTTGCCGGCGTCTCACTCTGCCGTAACGGACAGTTCCGCCGAAAGGGAACTCATATAATCAATGAACTTGCTCAATTTCATGCCGTTCGCCCATCTCATGATGAAGTTCCCGTTGGAATTCGTTTCAACCAGAGGTATCGTCCTCTGGATGATACCCATCCTTCCTTTGAGGGCGCCGCCCATGGGCAGCGCGAATATCCTCCACGGATCGCCCCGAAGTCCTTTCAGACGGAACGCATATATCGGAATGAGCGAGGACCTATGACATTCGTCCATCATCTTCTCCGCCTGCTCGCCGAGCCTGGGATTCTTGCTGAATCTCAACATATCATCGGATGAACTTTTCACCTCGATGGGGAATGAAAAATCCCACCTCAGTGCCACAAGATCGACGCCCAATGAACCCGCCGCACGTATGACAACGAAAGGATTGTCCATTATCGACAAATACGCTCGTCTCTCAGAATCATCGCATGTCTTTATCATCGTTCTGACAGCTTTCTCGTCGCCCGCAAGCAGATATTTCAGCTCCCTTTCGTAACGGTCCCCGGCTGTTGCCATAATATTGTTAACGTGCAGCGTATTTAAAAGGCTGAATGCGGGAGTTCACCGAAAGTACTCCCTGAAATATATGAAAATGTCACATAGCCAGACATTGAAAACCATGGCGGAAATGAGGTCGAAAGTGTCACGGCGACAATCTGCTCAGGTCCCTCGGGAACAGTATCGCTTCGCGGATGTTCGGAAGGTCAAGCATTTTTACTAATAACCTTTCGAGTCCTATCCCCCAGCCTCCGTGCGGAGGCATGCCGTATTTGAACGCATCCGTATAGAAATCAAAACTTTCCGGATCAAGTCCCTTCTTTTTCATCCTTTCAACGAGCTTATCATAACGGTGCTCTCTCTGCCCTCCGGATGAGATCTCCTGTCCTTTGTAGTCCAGGTCGAATGAGAATGAATACGGAGTTCCGTCCTTTTCCATGATGTAGAACGGCTTCTCGAGTTCGGGGTATTCAGCTATCCAGTACATCTCCTGACCTTTCGCGGCCATGATGTCGCCTATCAGTTTCTCCCCTTCCGTTCCGAGGTCATCCCCGTCCTTAAGCTCCATGCCTGCGGATGACAGCATCTTCAGACATTCTGAATACGTCAGCACCGGGTACGGTACCGACGGGACATTCACATCCTTGCCCAGAACGGCAAGCTGTTTCTTTCCTTTTTCCTTCAGCCCATTCAGGATATGATCGATTATCTTTTCGATCATGGACATCACATCGGACTGCGACGATATCCAGGACATCTCGCCGTCGAATGATATGAACTCGGTGACATGACGGTTCGTATTGGAATGTTCGGCACGGAATGCCGGGCCGACCTCGTATATACGGTCAAGGCCGGTGGACATGAGCATCTGCTTGTATAGCTGAGGGGACTGCGCCAGATACGCAGGCCTTCCGAAATAATCGAGTTTGAACAGCGTGGAACCTCCTTCCGCTCCGGACGCCACCACCTTGGGTGTAAAGACCTGTAAGAAACCGTTGGATGTCATCGCTTCATTCAAAAGCTCCAGCATTAACGATTTTAACTCGAATATCGCACGTATCTCGGGTTTACGGAGGTCCATGAACCTGTTGTTCAGCCTGGTGTCCATTTCCACGTTCACTTTATCGATAACGCCCATTGGCAGCGGGACGGCCGCATTCGAATACAATTCGAACGAGGACGGAATTATCTCAACGCCCAATTCTGTCTGATCGCTTGTTTTGACATCACCGGTTATCGAGACCACGGACTCTCTTGATAACGTTGTCAATCCTTCGAACAATTCAGGTGCGATCTTCTTTTTAGGCATTGTCACCTGTATGGTCCCGTAACGGTCCCTTATTATCACGAAGGAGATGCCGCCTAGGTTCCTAATGTCCTGCACCCATCCTTTGATCGTTACCGCAGTATCAGCGGCAGAAATTGTCTTGGAGTCCCTGAGTACGCTCATGTTAACATCCAGTCAACACAGTGCAGAATAAATAGATGACGTGCCCGTTCCCTTAGTTGTAAAAATATAGCGCGCGATTATAGGACCGAAGATATTTTTAACCATGCGCGCATAGGTGGTGGCACTTGAAAGGATGGATTCATTAATGGCAGATAAGATCACGGTTTCAGTTATCAAAGCAGATGTTGGTTCGGTGGTGGGCCATTCAAGGCCGCACCCGGCCATGATGGACAAATGCAGGGAAATGCTCGCAGACGGCCTTAAGCAGGGATTGTTAGAGGACTTTTATGTCACCCGCGTGGGCGACGACATCAATCTGCTGATGACGCACCGTAAAGGTGAGAACAACAAGGACATCCACGGACTTGCATGGAACGCATTCATGGAAGCTGCAAAACTCGCTAAGAAAATGAAGTTATATGCGGCCGGTCAGGATCTTCTGACGGATGCGTTCAGCGGTAACGTCAAGGGCTCTGGCCCGGGCTCTGCGGAAATGGAATTCGTTGAGCGCGGATCAGAACCGATGATATTCTTCATGGCCGATAAGACCGAGCCGGCAGCGTATTCGTTACCGTTATCACGAATATTCCTTGACCCGTTCACGACCACGGGTCTTGTGATAGATGCAAGGGCGAAGAAAGGGTTTGACGTCGAGATACATGATGTCAAGGATTCAAAGAAGGTCGTGATGTCCTCGCCGGAGGAAACGTTAAGCATTCTGAGCCTGCTCGGTGATACAACAAGATACGCTATAAAGAGGATAACCAGCAGGGCGGGCATAGGCCCGGCCGCAGTTGTCAGTACCGATAAATTAAATCTCACCGCCGGCAAATATGTCGGGAAAGATGATCCGGTGTGCATATGCAGATCGCAGAGCGGTCTGCCCGCGGTCGGCGAATTCCTTCAGCCGTACATGAATACGATGCTGGTCGCCGGATGGATGCGCGGATCTCACATAGGTGCGTTCTATCCGTGTGCGGTCGAAGATTCCGACCCCACATATTTCGACGGCCCGCCGAGGATATGCGCCATCGGCCTTCAATTGAACGAAGGGAAGTTCCAGGGTCTTGAACCGATGAACTCCAAACCGGGCGTGCACGAACCGATCGACTTCTTCGAAGGGCAGGTCTGGGATCATGTTCGTACGAACGCTGTGAAAGCAAGCGTGATGATGAGAGGCCACGGCCCGTTCATGCCCGCGATCCTTTCACCGGACGAGATGGAATACACATCAAGACCGGAAGTTCTGAAGGAACTCACCAAGAGGCTGGAAAAACTTGACTAAGCCTGTGATAGTGGTCAACTTCAAGGTATATCGCGAAGTGGAGGGGGCCCAGGCCCTCAGTATCGCCAAGATGTGCCAGGAAGTAGCGGAGAGTTCTGGGATCACGATAATAGCGTGCCCTCCCGTCACCGAGTTAGGATATGTGGCGCGTAACGTTAACATTCCGGTATATTCGCAGAACGCCGACCCGCACGCTCCCGGTTCGTCAACAGGATGGATGACGCCGTCAATGATCAAAGCGTCCGGTGCTGCCGGTACGTTAATAAATCATACAGAGCACAAACAGCCGATGGACATGATCTCAATAACGGCAGAGCTGTGCAGAGGCTGCGGCATTTCCACGATCGTATGCGCTGATACGGTAGAACTTGCGGCAAAGATCGCTTGCTTCGCTCCGGATATGATAGCCGTGGAACCTCCTGAGCTGATAGGCGGCGACGTTTCCGTAACGGACGCCAATCCTGCGGTGGTCGAGAACACCGTCGTTTCGGTAAAGAACGTCAACAAAAAAATATCAGTGCTTTGCGGCGCCGGCGTGAAAACAGGGAAGGATGTCAAAAAAGCATTGGAGCTGGGAGCGGACGGTGTGCTTTTGGCGTCAGGCGTTGTAAAGGCGAAGGATCCGAAAGCGGCGCTCGCCGACCTCGTAAAGTATCTATGAACTGAAATGTAAATTAATTGTAATAGCTGCCCTTCATTAACTGAGCGGTAACTTTCTTTTCAATGAAAGGAATTGCGACCGCGGTCTGTGTTCTTGCGCTGTTATTGGTACCGTGTGTATCCGACAATGCATCGGCCGCGGAAACAGAGGCGTTATGGCTTTATGAGGTCATTCCTGCGGGCAATTTTGAAGCCGTGACGATATACAACGCAGGAAATGCAAAAGCAAACCTGAGGAATTATTATCTGGATGACGGCGAGGGCACCGTACGGTTCAGCGAGGACATATTCATCGATCCGAAATGCAGCCTGAGCATCGCAAGCAATGCTCCGGACGCATGGTTCTCCGGCCGCACCGTTCGCACGTACGGAAGCGGGGTCTCTGCGAAATCGTTCATATTAGCGGACAACGGCGATGAAGTGACGCTGAAAAGAACGTCAAACAATAAGGTCATAGACGCATTCGTCTACGGGAACGGAGATACGAAGGCCGAAGGATGGAAAGGCCCCGCATTCGCAAAGATCCCGGCGGGAAAGATGGCCGTCCGGTCCTCATTTTTCGATACGGACACCGCAGACGACTGGAAGCTGTCCGTTGCCGGAAGAACGGATGAGAAGATGGGCTCATCAGGAACGTTCAGCGCAGATGTGACACCATTCGTGTTCCCTGATTCCAAAGGAGACCCGGTATTTCATGCGCTGGAGAAAGCGTCCCGCGAGGTCGTGATATCAATGTACGTCTTTGACCACAGGGAGATCATCTCATTGCTGGTCGCGCTTTTGAATAAGGGTGTTTCGGTCAAAATATTACTGGAAGGCTCCCCCGGAGGAGGCGTTCCGGATCTTGAGGTGCGGTATATGACCGCATTATCAGAAAAAGGCGCGGAGGTCCATGTGTTAAAGAACACCAGCGGATACAAGCGTTATGATCTTCTGCACAATAAATACGCAGTAATTGATTCAGAGACCGTTGTGATGACGTCAGAGAACTGGAGAGAATCATCATTCGGCAGCAACAGAGGATGGGGCGCGGTCATCGACAGCAAAGAATATGCGGAATATATGAGAAATATATTCCTTACCGATTTTGATATCGGTAAATCTGATGTATCCTCTTTTAAAGAGACATATCCGTCAGCGTCCGCGATCCAGATGCCGATCTATAAGGAAAGGGGATCAGAACCGTACGAAAGGTTCCCGGCATATGTGAAAGCGATCCTGAGCCCCGATTTTTCATTCGAATATCTGAAAAGAGAGTTAATGAACGCATCATCCAGAGTATATGCGGAACAGATGAGCATACAGTATTCGTGGACTGATATAACGTCTGAGTCTCCGTTATCATGGTCCCTTACGGCGGCAGACAACGGCGCGGACGTTAAGATACTGGCGGATGTGACTTTTGATAATGAATATGATTCCGGTAATTATCTGACGGTCTCGCTGTTGAACGATACAGACGGAATGAATGCAAGAACAATAAGCGGCGGCGATAATTTCTCATTGACGCATAACAAAGGCGTGATAATCGATGATACGGTATGGGTATCGTCGATCAACTGGACCAATGCGTCATTCATGAACAACCGTGAGGCTGCGGTAAAAATATCATCAAAAGAGGTGGCCGATTATTTCGCCGGATATTTCATGAAGGATTGGGGAGAGGATGCAGATATGATCTTATCTGTGACAGTTAAAGGCGGCACCGAAGGGGAGGCGGTGATATTCGACGCGTCATCAGGCTCATACCCTAAAGGAACGTTATTCGCATGGGACCTGGACGGTGACGGCGTCTTTGAGAGGACTGGCATAAAAATAGCTGCTTTGTTGCCGGAAGGAACGAATTCATGCATGCTTGCCGCGACCGATCCGGACGGTAACATATATACGTATGAGTTCACGGTCACCGTGCACAAAAAGGACAAAGAGAATGAATTCTTTGAACCATACATTAAATATGCACCCATCATTGCCATAATATTATTATTGCCTGCGGTAAGCATGATAATAAGAAGGAAAAGGCGGCGCTGATGATCATAAGGGAATACGGTCCGAGGGATACCGACAGACTTTATGAGATATTGTGCGGTTCGCTTGACGAATATTTTAAAAGAGAGATGTTCTCCTATTTCTTTCTGCAATGGCCCAAAGGTCAGCTGGTCGCTTGTGATTTCACCGGAAGGCCGGTGGGCTTCATATGCGCGTCAATACTTGACGCGGTGCATGCACGCATAATGATGTTCGCTGTTGACCGCGATCACCGGTCAATGGGGATCGGGTCGTTGCTTCTGGCACAGCTTAAACGCACAGCGATCATGAGCGGAATAAAACACATATCATTAGAGGTCCGTCCGTCGAACATGCGTGCCATCGCGTTATACCAGCGCCATGGTTTCGTATCCGTTGAGATATTAAGGAATTATTACAATGACGGCGGCGACGCGGTGAGGATGGACGCGGTGCTTCAATTGAACATCTGATCCCCGACGTGCTCATTGTGCATGTAATACGGCGATTTTTCCTTCTGCGATTCGGATATATCTTTGGACATCCCTTTCATGTACGATCCGTATTTGTCCTTTATCTGCTCTTCCGCAGGTCTGGAACGTTTTATGGCGCGTTTTATGTGATCAACGTCGATCAGTTTCGCATTCTCCATTTTCGCGATGTCGCCGGCGGCTCTTATGAGCCCTCCTAGTTCGCGAAGACGCAATGTCAATCCGGCGGGGTGGTTGTCCGCTTTTGCGCGGGCCTTTCCCTCATCGATTATCATTCCGACCGCATCTATCGTTGCATGCGGGATGCGGCCGTCCATTTGGATCTCCTGAGCAACGAATTGTGCATATCTTGCACGGTTCTCAGGGGTGTCAGGCATTGATGTGTCGATCAGTACCTCATACCCTCCGCCGATTATCCTTGACCGTAACGGTGAAAGGATGTTCTCAAGGTCCTGTATGTTACAGGCGGCAACTAAAATAAAATCGCAAGGAACGTTATCGACTTTAACACTCGCGCCGGCGCTCTGAGGGTTCCTTCCTGCGATCGGGAATTTCTTATCCTGCATCGCCGTGAGAATGAATCTCTGCAGATTTCCGAGGTGCGATATCTCGTCAATGAACAGCACACCTTCGTGCGCTTCGTGTATCGATCCGGAAACGACCCTGTCATATGCCGGCGTACCCAGATTGGTATGTCCGCCGTACGGGTCGTGTCTTACATCCCCGAGAAGCTCTGTCTCTGATGCTCCCGTCGCGAGAACGAAAGGATTACGGTCGAGTTTGACCAAAGTTTTCGTGTTGGACGTTTTGTCAAGCTCGCGCCTCTTTTCCAGCGTCTTCTGATCAAGCATCCTTATCTGTTCGCCGGCACGCTCGAAGACGATAGTCTCTTCGGTGCCGTCCGGGTTCCTTCTCGTTGTTGTGACCTTTTCTTTTCCTAAAGTTACCTGGGGCATTGCGCTTTCGAGAAGCCCTCCGAGGATGTCGCTGAAGGGATTCGTGCTGCCTCCCATTTCTGCTTTGGAATGTGAGCAGTGAGGGCACATCCTTTCTGTGTACGTGGAGAACTTATGGCAATTTTTGCACAGATAACCTAAACGCTCCGCAACGTTGGGAGGCGCCTTCGAAGGATCTATCATTTCTCCTGCGGCGCCCTCTTTTGATTTGTTCTCCTCAAGGACGTACGATTCCTGGACGACCTCCAGTATCGGGCGTTCAGGATTCTCCGGGTTATTGACGATCCGTATCTCATGCATCGGTTTCGGAAGATGCAGCGAGATCGCCTGCGCGATCATCGATTTGCCTGTTCCCGGAGGGCCGACAAGCAGAAGGTGCCTGCGCTGTATGGCCGCGATCTTAGCAAGTACTATCGCCTCTTCTTGTCCTAGGACACGGTCAAGCGGGTCCGCCGGTATCGCGATGTCCTCTGTGCTTGTCATCCCCGTGAGGTCATCCCACGTCCTTACATGCTTTTTCTTTGCCATTTTAATACAGATCTTCCTTTGTCCATATGGTGATGCCTGCGGGCATCTTTGTGATATTCCCCTTTCTCGTACCGACAACGGTGCCTACGCCCTTCTCTGCCGATATGTCAAGGATCCTTTGCGATATCACACCGTCAAATACGATCTTGGAGATACCTTCCGAATCATCCTTCAGCGAATCGACGAGCTCTTTGACCGCGACCTCTTTCTTCGTTTCGTTGTTCGCGTCCAGTATCTTTGCGTTGTGGGTCGAGGACATTTCGAGCAGCATATCGCGGAACAATTCCTGTTCCGGTGAGAGTACCTTCGGCTGCTTCACCGCGTCCTTTTTCCCGCGCCCTCTCATCTTTTTATCATTATCGGAGGTCCTTTCGGAACGCAGAGGCCTTTCCTGCACAGGTTCCTCTTCCGGTGTCTCCTCTGCCTCGGGGGCGGGGCGTTCTTCCGGTTCTGCGGTCACTTTTTTCTTGTATCTTTCCGCAGCTTCGGAATTGAACCTTTCCCTTCTGTCGCGGAGGTCCCTTTTGTTGCGTTCATCGCGCTCTCTTCTCTCGCGGCGTTCCTCTCTCGGTTTTTCGTCGCGTTCATCATCCTTGTCGTTATGATGTTTTCTTTCCTCGCGTTCCCTTTTATCATGACGTTTATTGTCATCCTCATCTTTGGGTGCGCGTTTGTGATCATCATCGTCCGGATCGGTGAGGCCGTTCATCTCCATGTACTGATCGCCTGGGACCTTGTTCCTGAGGCATTTGACTATCTGTTTCGTTGATAATTCCTCTACCTCGTGAGCACGCGGTGCGCGGGCAACGAAATCTATCTCGGCAACCTGGAACAGTTCTCTGAGTATGAGTTCTCCTCCTCTGTCCCCGTCGACGAACGCAGTGACGACCTTTTCCTTGGAGAGTTCCTGCACCGTCTGCGGTATGTTCGTTCCTTCTACGGCTATCGCATTCTTGATACCGGCTTTCAGAAGATTAAGGACATCCGATCTTCCTTCAACGATTATTATCGCTTCCGATGACTTCACATTCGGGCCGGCGGGGCATTTGTCCTTTCCGTATGACATTATCTCCTCCACCTGAACGCTCTGTCTGATACTGTCGGTGATATCGGAACTTGTTCCCTTTGACTGTTTCATCAGTTCATTGAGCAGCTCTTTGGCGCGGTCCACAACCTTCTCTCTCTTTGTTATCCTGACATCCTCTATGCCAAGCACCTTGATCGATGCTTTGCACGGTCCGACACGGTCTATGGTCTCCAGTGCGGATGCCAGTACCACCGTTTCTACCTGATCCAGACTCGATGATATGTATATCAGTCCGTCGGATTTTCCGCCTTTCGATGTAACTTCAACTTCGATCCTTCCTATCCTTCCGGATTTCTGCAGATCACGTAGATCCAGTTCCTCTCCGAGCAGACCTTCGGTCTGTCCGAATATTGCCCCAACCACATCGGGTTTTTCGACTATACCGTCTGCGGTAAGTCTTGCTTTGATCATGTATTTCGTTGTATTCGGGTCTATGTTCATTTCAATCCCTTCTTATGTATTAAGGGGGAAAAACTCTGTCCTTCGGTTTATGTTTGCTCTCAGGGCTCTGTTTGGGCCTTGACCCTTTAGTCCGTTAACCACGGCCTAGTATCATTGTATCATAGCTTTTCAAAGCTGATGACCGATCGCTTGACTTTTGCTGCCTTCCCTCCGACAGCGTGTGATTGTGATAGTGAATCAGGAAGGTCTGAGTGCTTCCCCTTATGAACGTAATTATGACACCTATTTATAAACTTTGTTAAACGGCGTGAACATAGGTTAACGCTGTATATTACGATATAAAAAGAATATTACACTGAAAAATGTATTTTAATATATAAACATAAGTTACAATATTAATCAAAGTAGCTCATTTACATCGAAATATATGTTTGCGATGTCATATTAATAAAATATCACGATCCGGCGTACAGCCAGTCGGAACAGGAAAAATGATGTTGAGGCGGCATTTTCATCTTTTTTCAAGGACGGGGTCACCACGACCCGTATCTGCCGAAGTCCTCCGCCGCCTTCACAAGCGACCGTATGTTCGCAGGATGCGAGTTCGGAGGGACCTCGCAGCATGTCCCCAAGATACAGCCCATCTTGCTGTCGCGGCCGTTCAAAAGCTGATCCCCCGCCTGATCGTATATTTTTTTCTGATTCGGCAGAACGAACAATTTTGTGTCCACCGACGGCATTATCGTTGCGCGTGTCCCGAATTCTTCTTTCATTATCCTTGCGGGGAACGGATCGCGGTCGAAATAACCCATCTGCAATATCGTGAAAGGTGTTATCACAAGTTCATTGACATACAGCTTGTAATCCAATGCGCGGTTGCCGCAGAAGTGGTAGAAGACCTGGGGCCCGGCGCCCTTCATCAGACACCCTTTGACCAATTTCTCAAGCGCAGGCGGCGAGATGTCCTTTATTGTCTCAGGGGACATGGTATCACTGTTCTCAAGCACCGAACCGGTGCTTATCAGCGCGCTGCCGTATGCTTTCGACAATGCTTCCGCTCCGGTTATCGCTGTTTCCACATAAACGTCGATAAGTTCTTTCACAAGGTCCCTTTCGGTCTCTGTCCACATTAAAAATTCCTCGATGCCGCACAGTTCCGCCGCAGAGCCTACAGGTTCGGGGCAATACGCGAGAGGGACGAACATATCCGGAAGTTTTTCTTTTATGTACGCGGATGCGCCGGTGAGCCGGTTGTATGTGTACCCTTTCTCTATCTCCCTGATATCGGGGATGTGAATTTTGTGGACATCCTCCGGTCCTTTGACAACAATGTTGTCAGGCACCGGTGCGGTCTTATCCATGAACCTGAGTTTAACGCCAAGCTCAGGCAGCCAAGGATGCGCAAAATAGTATTTCGTTACGGGAAGGAGATCATACATCTCCTGAACGTAAGCTAAACAATGCGCGCCTAATTCCGGTCTCTCATAAAAATCGCGTATCGTATATCCGCATGCGACCGTCGCGTGGGACAGCATCATCGGATCAACTGGGATGCGGTCGAACTCGCCGCCTACGAATGACGCCGCATACCTGCGTTTCGCTCTTTTTAACCATTCTTTATTGATGTCCGGAAAAGTAGGGATCATTATATCGGAGAAAAGATACAACATCAAAAGCGTTGTGCTTCCCGGGAATATAGTAAAAGAGTTAACATTTAACGGCAGCCCAGCATTCAGGATGAGACCTCCTGGACGAGAGGTCATATGTTATACATAGTAATAATAAGCCAAGACCTCCTGCAATGGCATGGGAAAAAGGAGATACGAGAATGGAGGACAAATGCACAGCCTATTGCGGTCTGTACTGCGGCCATTGCTTTTCCAGGACGCACATACGGCCGACGGCCGAAACGCTGCTTGACCAGATGAGACGGCAGGGATTTGAGACATTCGGACCTTATATGCCGAATTACAAGGAGTTCTGGGAATTTCTGAACACATTGATCGATGCGGAAGGCTGTCCGGGATGCAAACGGGGCGGCGGAAACCCTGCCTGCGAGATACGTATATGCGCACGCAACAAGAATATTGAAGCATGTCCGCTATGTGACGATTACCCGTGTTCAAAATTCGGCTGGTTATCGAACAATATCAATTATCCGATGCTGGAGAAAGATAACCTGTACATGAGAGAGAACGGGTATGATGCATGGCTGGCCATGCAGAAGAACAGACGTTCAGAACGTTTCACATATATCGAGGAACGAGAAAAACTGAGATCTTTAGAATGATCCGCCTGTCCGTATGCCGAACGGCCCGACCGGATCGCCGCGATGAGCTTATCGATCACATGACCGCCGCGGTCTTCGATCAATAGATAAAACAATGATAAGATCTCGGCCGGACGGTCATATTCATATGAAGTTACAGCTGAAAAACAATATTATGATAACAAAAATGAGGGTTCGTGCATCAAATCTATAAGATATATGAATGATACACTGGGCGGCCATGGACAGCATTAAGAAAAAGGTCAAAGAGGAGATCGATAAAGGATGGACAGGTCCGAACCTTGAATGTGAATGGGGGCCTTGCCATTATACGGGCCAGGACTGCACATTCTGCTTCTGTCCGTTCTATCCGTGCGGTGACACCGATCTCGGATACAATATAAGAACAAAGAAAGGCAAAGAGATATGGAGCTGCCTTTATTGCCATCTCATCCACAGGACGCCGGTGTGCAGATACATCGTATCGCGGATGGACGAACTGGGAATAACGGATCCGGATGACCATCGATTACGCGCTTTGCTGCCGGAAGTTAAAGAACGGTTCATGGTGCCGGGAAAAGCAATAATGATACTGGGTGCGACATCCGACGCCGGGAAATCGATAATCACGGCGGCGATATGCCGCGTGATATCGAGAAAAGGTTACTCGGTCACTCCCATGAAAACACAAAATATGAGCTTGAATTCAATGATAACGTCCGACGGTTCCGAGATAGCGTCGATACAGATGCTGCAGGCCAAGGCCGCCCGTATCAAACATCCGGACCATAACGTCAATCCGATACTCATCAAACCGATGAAGAACGGAAAAACGCAAACGATAGTTAACGGAAAACATTTCGATAATTTTGATGTGGATTCATATTACGAAACATTCGTTCCGACGGCGGGGACGGAAGCGGTCAGAAAAAGCGTCAAAACGCAGAAGGAAAGATATGAGTATGTGGTGATGGAAGGTGCCGGCTCTCCGGCAGAGATAAACATCTATGACCGCGATATAGCGAACATGCGTGCCGCGGAGATCGCGGACGCCGATTGTATTTTAGTCGTTAACATGAAATGGGGAGGAGCATTCGCATACGCTTTGGGTACTGTGGAATTACTTCCGGAAAAGGACAGGAAGAGAGTGAAAGGGATCATACTGAACAATTTGTACGGAGATCCGTCATCCTTAAGAACAGGGATAAAGGAACTGGAATCGATCCTCGGCATTCCGGTATTGGGGGTGATACCTCATATCAGCATACCGTTGCCGACAGAGGATTCGTTAACAATGCCAGGCCTCGGAACGGAAGCGGACGGAAGGGTGAAAGTACACGTTATAAAGATGCCGAGGATAGCGAACTTCACCGACCTGGATCCGTTATATCACGAGAATGTTCAGATAATCTACACAACAGATCCCAAGGATATGAAAGATGCCGACGTCATCATCATACCGGGAACAAAGAACACCATGGAGGCAATGGAATGGATGATATCCTCGGGAATGGACAAAGCGGTCAAAGAAATGAGAGGAAAGGTACCGATCGTAGGCATATGCGGCGGATACCAGATGAGGTGCTCCCGTCTTTCCGACAATTTTGGAATTGAGGGAGGTACGCCCTCGGAAACAAAAGGCCTCGGACTTTTCA
>JAIRJQ010000024.1 GCA_031260545.1 Methanomassiliicoccaceae archaeon
GTTCGATATGCCGTTATCGGTCGGTGTGGCGGACAAAGAGATGGCAAAGAAGATAGCATTCATCGACGAATACGCGGAAAAGCTGATAGATGAGTTCATGCCCGGTCCGCTGACCATAATCGTAAGGAAGAAAGCGGTCGTTCCCGACATGGTAACGTCAAATTCACATAAAGTAGGGATAAGGATACCCGACCATCCGGTGGCAATGCAGATCATAAAGGCAACGGGGCCGATAGTCGCTACCTCTTCGAACATCCACTCAAAACCCGACGCGGTCAGGATGGAGGAGGCGAAGAACGATCTCGGTGATACGGTCAGCGCATACATCGATTCAGGGCCGTGCACGCTCGGAAAACCGTCCACGATAGTTTGGTTAATGGACGGCGCGGTAGAGATAATAAGACAGGGCGCAATAACAAAGAAGCAGATAGAGGATGTTCTCAAATGCTGAGCCCGGAAGACCTGGAAAAACTGAAAAAAGCAGGAACAATAGCCGCAACGGCGCTGCGCCTCGGCATGGATATGGTACGCGAGGATGTGAAATTATACGATGTGGCCACGGAAGTGGAATCATACATCCGGAAGCACGGCGCAAAGCCCGCATTCCCGTGCAATCTCAGCCTGAATGAAGTTGCTGCTCATTACACTCCGTCGGTGAACGATAAAACGCGTTTCAGCATCGGAGATGTAGTAAAGGTTGACGTGGGCGCACACATCGACGGATACGTCGGCGACACTGCTGGCACAGTTGAAGTGGGAACAAAGACATTCAAGACGCTCATAGAAAGTTCGCAAAGGGCAAGAGACAAAGTGATGGAGTTCATCGGCGACGGATGTCCTATAAACGAAATAGGAAAGGCCGTGGAAGCAAGCATGAAACAGGACGGTTTCAGACCGATCGCAAATCTGACCGGTCATGAGATAAAGCCGTACAATCTCCACGCCGGACTCTCGATACCGAACATCGACGACAAGAACACATCGACGGTGAAAAAGGGAATGGTCATTGCCGTTGAACCGTTCGCAACGAACGGGAAAGGAATGATAATGTCGGCGAAACCAGGTCACATCTATAAGATGGCAAAAGAAAGACCGATAGCGGACCCGGACCTCAAGGAATTTTATGATAACATATCAAAAGAATTCGTAACGTTCCCGTTCTGCGAGAGATGGTGCGATCACCCGAAGGCCGGTCAGATGCTGAACAAACTGTTACGCCACGGTCTGATCACAGTGTATCAGCAGTTAACGGAAATGAAGAGAGGATGCGTCACACAATCCGAGCATACGGTATACATAGAAGGAAAGAACGCCCTCATAACGACGCTCCCTTGAGATAATGCAAATAGGTAAGTTTTATCTATGTTTCGATGTTACAGTGGTCTAACGCCGGAGTAGCCAAGCCTGGTCAAAGGCGACAGACTCAAGATCTGTTCTTGTAGGAGTTCACCGGTTCGAATCCGGTCTCCGGCACCACTCTATTACAAATTAGATCAATATGCTGAATTCTCTGTCCGTCCCGCCCATGGCAGAGCAGGGGGACAAGGACGCATAGTCGCGGATCTTCCTGATACCATTACTCACGTTCACGATATCGTTCCCAATGCTCATCGCCGGCGGGAAGAAGGATGTGAAAGAAAAGTAAGGTCAAAGAACATGATGCAGAGAGGGGGCGTTTGCCCCTCCCTCATTTATTTTTTATTTGATTCACGCAAACCTTTTAAATAAGAAGAATATCCCCAACTTAACGTAAACATAAATACTCGCATACGCGAGTGGCTCGACGGCAAATATCTGCGGCTGTTCCTTCTCTCAAAACGGCTATGTTTTGGTGCAGATCTGTCAGTGCTTCACTTGAAGCTATTACGTTAAGTACCATAATAGGAGAATAATATATGGCAGAGAAGAAAGCTGCACCAAAAAAGCAGATCGAGGACGAGAACTTCAACTTCATCGTCCGTATCGCGAACAGCGATATTGACGGACAGAAGAGGGCCGTCATCGGTATACAGAGCATAAAAGGAGTGGGAAAGAGAGTATCCCAGATCGTCATCAAAAAAGCGGGCATAGACCCGGCGGTGAGGATCGGAACGTTACCCGATGAGAAAGTAAAGGAGTTAGAGAAGCTTGTCCTCACGTACGTGGAATACGTTCCGTCGTGGGTCATCAACAGACAGATGGATTACGAATCGGGAGCGGACATGCACCTTTTCGGGAATGACCTTGAACTCACTCAGAAGGACGATATCAACAGAATGAAGATGATACGCTGTTACCGCGGTGTGCGTCACGAGACGAGGCACAAGGTCCGCGGACAGAAGACACGCTCCAACGGGAGAAAGGGACTGACCATGGGAGTCAGCAAGAAGAAAGGGTGATTTGAATGGGAGATCCTAAATTTCCGAGAAGATCATATGATACACCGTCCCACCCGTGGCAGGGCGAGAGAATTAAGGCCGAAGCAGAGATCGTAAGACAGTACGGCCTCAAGAACAAGACCGAGGTCTGGAAAGCTCAGACGGTACTGAGAGACTTCAGAGGTCAGTCCAGAGAATTACAGGCACGTGTACGTTCCGGCGAAGCTCAGGCAAAGCTTGAAGCGGACAACCTGATCACCAAGTGCGCAAGGATCGGTGTGCTGCCGGTAGACGGAGGAACGCTCAACGACATTCTCGCATTAACTGACGTGAAGATACTGGAACGCCGCCTTCAGACGATCGTTTACCGGAAGGGATTAACGAACTCGATGAAACAGGCAAGACAGATGATAGTTCACGGTCACATATACATGAACGGCCACCGCGTGACCGTTCCGGGATACATCGTGACGAGACTGGAAGAATCATCGATAGAGTACAACCCGTCGTCACCGTACACCGACGATATGCATCCCATGAGGCAATCAAAGCAGTCCAACAAGAAACCGTACGTACCGTTGGAGATGAGGCCGCGCGAGAAACGCTCGCCCAGGAACGACTCCAGAGGAAGGGGCGCACCCAGGGACGCAGCACCCGCTGCAGCACCTGCTAAGGATGCAGCACCCGCAAAAACAGGAGGGGTCTGAACATGGCGGCAAAATGGGGAATAGCGAACATATTCGCAAGCTACAATAACGTCATGATAACGTTAACGGACATCACCGGCGCCGAGACCATAGGTAAGGTCACCGGCGGCATGGTGGTGAAACAAGCGAAAGATCAATCGTCACCGTACGCTGCTCAGAGGGCTGCGGAGAGGATAGCCGATGTCGCCAAGGAGAAGGAGATAATCGGGATACACGTTAAGGTCCGTGCGCCCGGAGGGAACAAATCAACATCCCCCGGACCGGGAGCGCAGGCCGCGATACGCGCACTGGCGCGTGCGGGTCTGAAGATAGGGCGCATCGAGGATGTAACACCAATTCCGCACGACGGCACAAAGAAGAAGGGCGGACGCAGAGGGCGCAGGGTCTGAGGAGGCCTGGACATGGACATTGAGATAATCGAAATGACCGAGAAAAAGATATCCTTCGTACTGAAGGATTCGACCCCGGCCATGGCGAACGCGCTCAGAAGAACGCTGCTGACCGACATCCCGAAGATGGCCATCGATAAGGTCGAATTCCACCTGGGACCGATAATGGTCGACGGCCGTGAATATGAAAGCATAACGCCATTATTCGATGAGATAATAGCTCACAGGCTCGGAATGGTCCCCATACCGACCGATCTGCAGCTGTTCAGTCCGCAGAACGAATGTTCATGCGGCGGCGAAGGGTGTCCGTCATGCACGATAATGTACTCGCTTAACAAAATAGGTCCATGTACCGTTCTCTCCGGCGACCTTATACCGCTGGGAAGCCCCGACTATAAGGTGAAGGATGAATTCATCCCGATCGTCGAATTGGCGGACGGTCAGGCGGTGCTGATCTATACGATCGCAACGATGGGAACGGCAAAGACACACGTCAAATGGCAGGCGGCGAACGGCGCCGGTTACAAGTATGCGGCAAACATAAGCATCGACAAGGACAGATGCAAACACTGCATGAAATGTCTGTCCGAATGTCCGAAGGGTGTGTTCTCCGGCGACGCAAAGATGTCGAAAGTAACAAGACCCAGAGAGTGCACGCTGTGCCTCTCGTGTGAAAGATTTTGCGAACCCAAAGCTATTTCCGTCACCCAAGATGATAAGAACTTTATCTTCAAATTCGAGACGGACGGCTCAATGAGCGCCGAGACGGTACTGAAAAAAGCGATGTCTTTGCTCAACGACCGTGCGAAAGCATTCGGCAAGATGGTCGAGAACCTTTAAACTCCAAAGGGCGGCAACGCCCTCTTTTATGTTTTTTAATGTACGAATGGTAATAAGGATCAGAAGAAATCGGAAAGTTTGCACTTCTTTACTTTATCGTTATTGAAAAGCGAGTCCATGCTCTTCTCAAGGATGTCTATCCTTTGTTTCGTATATTCCGAGAGCCCGTACTTTTCGCCCATCTCTTTCGATACGTCAAGGTACTTTTTCACGCTTGCTTCGTGAACGGTAAGAACGAGGGCGTTACCGCATGCACATCTTCCCGATAACGGTATACGGCGGTACTTCTCGCCGCATTTTGTGCACCGGACGTTCTGCGCGGAAAAACTTCTCAGATTACCGACCATATCGGGAAGGAAGTGCTTGTCTATCACCCGTGTCGCTACGTCACGTTCATCAACCGCACGGATCTTCTTTCCCATATGCAACTGAGCTTCCATCTTGTCGTTCATTGATTCAAGTGTTGTATATGCCGAATGTTTCGGCCCCTCCGAGATGTCCTTGGTGTCATGCGTGAATCTCAGCCCCTCATACTGCCTTTCCGTGCCGATCCTTCTGCCGACGAGGTCCATTATCTTTTCCACCTCTTTGGGATCGCGGACATCCGCCGCAGCTTTGTAAAATTCCAGCGGGTATTCGGAGAGGCAGTCAACATTGTGCGCCTCTTTATCTATCTCATTCGGATCCAATCTGGTGGTAAGGACAAGAGGGGCGTCCATCAGCCCGCCGCGCCTGTCGGGAAGGAAGTCCCGCGAGAAGTTGATCAGGGCGTCCAGCATTAAGATCACGCTGTCCTCGTCGCCGTCGCAGTTCCTTCTTTTGGCGGCATGGAAGAACGGGTGCGCATAACCGCCGCATGCTTTCGTATAGCCGATGATCCTGCATAATATTCCGCCGGACGTGTGAGGAGCAAGCCCCACCGCCAAATGGCCCAGAAGGCCCTTTCTATCTTTCGCGTTATAGAAACGTTCCATTCCGTAATGTTTCTCCAGCATATCATCAATGAATTTTGCGACCCTCACCAAATAATCGCCGCAGCTGTCCGCAGGCACCATGTCCTGGACCTTCAGTTCACACAGCTGTCCGTCATTTATCAATTCGTTACCGTACATATCATGCGTGTATCCGAGATCCTTGGCCTTTTCGACGGTCAGTTCTATCTCCCGCGGTCTGAAATGAGTTATCGGCACATCGGTCATATCAAAACGGATCGTTCCGTCCTTGTATATGTACACATCATTTATTGCCCTCAGTATCCCCTTTTCCAATGCCTCGGGGACCTTCGTTTTTGATGATAATCCTTCAACGCATTTCAGTTCCGGTAACGATTCGACGCCCAGCCGTTTCAGCGCGCGTTCGTATATCGGCGCTATGTCGGTATAACTCTCTTTGCCTTCCGTCTGTCTTTCAACCTTCTCGAATCTGGTGTGGCTGCCGCACTTTTCGCAGCTTGACATTATTGAGATATTACCGCAGGATGTGCATTTCCGTGTTCCTGTTTCAATATTCACGCCTCTCTGGCGTCCGCCGCCTGTTCCTATGCTGCTTGTCGTCGCTTTGCTTATCGATATCGCCGAGTTCATCTCTCTCTTGGAGCCCGGATCTTTTCCGACAGGGAATAACGCATGAACAGGAGGATTCATTTTCCTCTCCTTCGCTTTCTCGGGACGGGCCATCCTGCTTCCTATCCTTGTTATTGATCTTGCTTTCACTTCGATGCCCATCGCTTTGCTGACCGCATCAAGCGCATCAGTACCGTCAAACGTTCCGTTCTCAGCGATCCTGCCGGCGTTTGTCTTAAGACCGAGACCGTCGATCAGAGGCATGGAATATTTTGCGATGACGATATTTCCTGAAACCACGGTATGCAGAGCGCCGAGGTCCTCGAGTATTCGTTTCTCTTTTGCGCTGTTCGGCAGTTTAAGATTACCGCCCTCAAGAACACCGTTCTTTATCACATGCCCTCTGAGTTCCGTTAGCGTTTCCGTTGTTACGTCGAACCAGAATAGATTGAACGAGGGATGCAGCGGAACGTTAAGTTCGGATGACATCTGTTTCGCACGCTCATATGACGGCGTTTCCCAGTCCTCAGGGAGTTCACCCTTTGCCTTCAGCTCCTGCTTGTGCCAATCGATCGTGTAACCGCAGGGAACGAGTTTATGATTGTTCTCGGAGAACTCGCCGAACGGAATTAAGATCTCACCGTTATCGACTATCTCTGCTATTTGCGAGTATATCTCCTGTACTTCCTCTTTGGTGTTGCACTGAACGAGGTCCCCGTTCTTGAGGAGCAGTATCGGACCTTCGATCGAATCGCACGGTGTAACGGCGCCCGCCTTCCCGGGACGTTCTATCTTTATCTGCGTACCGAGCGCAGGGAACTGATCAAGCGCATACATGCTCGCCGGGCTCAGTGCTATGGCGGCAAGCCCGCACGTCCTTCCTCTTCCGTATCTGAGTCTAAAACCGCCGACGCGCGAGGGATGCCCGAATGCGGGGCGTCCCGCAATGATATCCTTCATGTATTTGTCGGAAGGCCGGATGACCTTCGAATCCTTGTCGTCATCCTTGCCGCTTTTCTTCAATGATAAGAACTCGCCGATGAATCCCCATCCGTCTATTCCGAGCGCGTCAACGTGCTTTTTTATCTTAGCGGCCTTTTGGCAAAGTCCCTCCGCTATGACGAGACACGCCCCTCCCCTCACCTGATTCGTGTCTATACGGGGAAGGTCCCTGAATCCCGAGATCTCTTCTTTCTCTGTCCCCTCGCCATCAATGCACACAGGACAGTTCCTTACGATCAGTTCGATCTCATTGGATGCAGGCATATATTGGAGATGCTGGCACTGTTTGTATAATGGAATTTCCTCATGAAATCTTTTAACTTCCGGTTCCGTCGGAAGATAGCGGCCTATGTTCAGTTCCCGTCTCACCACGTCGGCAATGAGAACGCTCATCGCCTGCCCCGTTCCTCCCGCGGCGCGTATCGGTCCCGCAAAAATAAGATCTAAATATTCCGATCCGTCACTGTTCGTTTTTATCTTCGTATCCGCAAGACCTTCGAGCGGTGCAACGAGTATGCCTTCGGTCAATACGGCAAGCCCGACGCGTATCGCCCTGTCTATCGCTTTCTCCTTGCTTTCGGCAGGTTTTTTTGCAATTTCTTTTGCAATGAGCAGCGAGACGACCTCTCTGTTCCCGTGTTCCGCGGTCAGCCGTCTTATGTCTTCTGAGACGCCGTCAACATTCCAGTCCGATAACAATTTCTCAACGCGTGACGCAAGGTCCTCGGCACGCGGTATCTCGATCATCGTCTGAGGGTCCATGCCTTTGCTTCGCGCTTTTCTTGCGATGCTGTAACAAATATCATTCTTTTTATTGAGTTCATTGAAATAATTCTGCATCTCTGCGCTGCAAACGACCTTTCCGCTCATTCCGCTTCCTCGAAGCGTATGTTCCTGAGCTTACTTATGATATTCCCCCGCAACTCGTCCATATTCGCTCCCGTCTGAGCAGAGAACCTGAATCTTCCGTTGTTCGCGATGAAGATGTCCGATTTCGATTCTGCAACGATCATCGGCACTCCGGAGAATCCTCTTTCCACCGACTCAAGAAGGGCAAGCTGCTTCTCCATGGAATATCCGCATGATTCCGACGGGTCCAAGATGAAAACAAGCACATGCGTCAGATATTTCAGCGCAAGTATCGCCTGTTTCTCTATCGCATTCCGTTCGTCGAGGCTGCGGTCGAGAAGGCCGGGCGTATCGATCACCTGATATTTCCTCCAGCCGTCCTGTATATGTCCGATGATTATCCCCTTAGTTGTGAACGGATAAGGGGCGATCTCCGGTTCCGCGGTGCTGAGGGCCGAGACCAGCTTGCTTTTTCCCACGTTAGGAAAACCTGCGATCACGACTGTGGCGACATTTGGTTCTATATGCGGCAGTACCCTGAATTTGTTCTTGGCCTCTTGCAAAAATTCCAGATCCTTAGATATCTGTCTCACTATAGACGCCAAACGCCCGTAGAACCCGTTCCTTTGGCTTTCAATATACTCCGGGTCCTTCGTTCTTCGTATGTTGCGCAAACACTCGTTCTTGAGCTTCTCGATGCGGTTGGCGGCCCAGTTCATTGCTCCGAGCGACTGTTTGTACTGGTCAAGACCAATAGTAAGGTCAACAAGCTCCGGAAAGAAATCGTTCTCCTTCTCTATCCTCGGAAATCTGTCCACATATCCGTTCAGTGTTGTCGCGATAATATCGCCGGATGCGGTCACCTTGGCCAATGCGGTCTTCTTTTTGTGGTCCAGCGCATTGGTCCCTTTCTTATCGATCTTGGATGCCCTGCTGAACGCTTTGTCCATGAGCTCGTCGGATGTCAGCACAGTAGGTATGCGGGCCATATACGGAGGTCATATGGTCATACGTTTAAACTTTATTGTGTAAAGATAAGATCCTGCTGAGTATCGGATATGCACAACGGATGCGGATCGGACGCATACAGCGGGGCGTTCTCATTATTTACCTTCTTAAAATGTTATCTTCGCCGAACAAATCACAGAAGCTTTCATTTCGATCTCTCCAATGTCATCCTGAACAGCCAGATGTCTACCTTCCTGTCCGTGTCCACTTTGAACATCGGCGGTACGATCTCCGGCGGCACACCCTCCAGCAGAAGTCCGATGTTAACTTTCCATGTTCCTCCCGGCCTTCCGAGAAGGTTGCAAAGCGCTGTGATGTTGCAGCCGATCACCAATCCGGCAGTGATCCCGGCCTTGCCGCCGAGGCTTCCCAGTATCTTCGGTGTTGTCACCTGGGCGAAGATCATCGTTTGGAAGTAGATGTCATCGCTTATGATCTGTTTCGGCGTCATTCCCGTCGGATTATCAATGTTCTTCATCATCGCCGTGATCTGACCGACCGCCCATGTCAGACCGTCCTTTACGATCTCCCGGTCAAGCATCAGCGAGAACCGGATGCCCGAGCCGAGGCTTCCCGTAGCGTCAGATAACGCGATCTCAATGAATATCGATGCGCTTACGACGCAGCTTGCGATCATATCTATCGCTTTTTCTATCGTAAGTTCAATGACCCTTTTCAAAAACAGCGCAACGCCGTCCGGTCCGATGATCTTCAACCCCATCTCGCCGAATGCCTGCTGGGCCGCAGATATCACGCATTGCACAAGCGCAGCGCGTATCGGATTCCCGCCCATGATCCTTCCGCCGTTGTCCGCCTCTTTCGTTCCTTTCTTGAGCACCCATTTTGCGGATGCGTCGGTATCGCGCTGCCATGTGAAATCATCATTCCTGGAATCGGTCTTCATCGGCACAGAATCGACGGCGTTGCCGTCCGGGTCATATAACGTTATCGACTCTTTCGTGTTGTTAAGGAATTGTCCCGCGAAGGTTATCGTCATTCTTCCGCCGGGGCCGAGAGTTGCGCCGTGTATCACATGCTCCTTCTTCGGATTTGAGAGCGGGACCAGACGGTATCCTTCAAGATCCACCGACATCACCGTCGAATTGTACAATTCCACCCACTCATTATCTTTGTCATCGCCCGGAGGGTTAAGCTCAAATTCGTTTATCACAACACCGTAAACATACGGCAAACTGTATTTCAGTTCGAAACCTGCGTCAAGGCTTCCCTTCATACCGGGTACGGGAAGCGGGATGTTCGATAAGATGGTGCCAATTCCGGGCACCTCGGACAAACGGAACTCCATCTCCTCGTATTGAACCACTTGAGGCATCACCGCATGTATGTCCGTGCCGCGGAACGTTCCGTTCATTTCAACGATATGCTTCTTTGTTTTCATCAGAGGGTCTATCAGAACGGTCAGGTTCCAGGTCTCGGCAGTTGCGATTATGCCTCCGGTGAACGTGTACTTCGATGACTTGTCCTTCTTGATGTCGATGAATGTTTTCAGCGTAACTCCGAATATCGGTAACGTCAGCATAAGTTTCGTGGTGCTTGTCCCCTTTGTGATCTCATCTATCATATTGGTCACGATCTCAAAGCGCATCCCGTAAAGTTCAAGGCCGATCGTCTGGGTCTTCAATCTTATGTCTATGAATGTTACAATATCATCAAAAATATTGCCGAGTATGCTGTTCAAAAGCTCCGTGATGAGCTCTATGGGGATCATAAGGATATTGTAAATTTTCATCAGCAGATCGGTAACATATTCGGCGACGCGCATAAGCGCATTCGTCATCAGATTGAGTAAACTCTTCGCCATTTTCATCAGTTCTAATAAAGGTTTTAGAAGCGGTTCGATGATCTTCATGAACGCTTTTATGAGATCGTCGAGTATCGTTCTGCTCGCATCATACTGAACGCCTGCCAGCGCCCAGCCGCTCATGACCGCAACGGCGATATCAAATTCGGAATGTGACGTTCCCTCAACGGCGGCGTCATACGTTCCGAGCATCTTCATGATCGGGGACGACGATTCTGCCCGGTACCGGACATCAGCGGTCACAAATATCCTGAACATCGACGAGTATGATGCTTCGCGGTCCTCATTGAAACCGACATAATGCACATTCTCGTTATTTTTCGAAGGATACACGATCCTGACGGCGAGTTTGACATCGGATCCCAATGAAACGTACTCTTTCGCAACGGTGCCGTCATTGCCCTCAAGAACGAATGAGTCCGTGTTCGGAAGTTCATATACTCCGGCAAGCGGGTTCAGTGATGAATATTCCGCAATTTCGTTAACTAACGAGACCATTTTCGATTCAAGCAGCGGGAACAGCCCGATACGGTCCATTCCGTATCTGGCGAGAACGACGATGATGTCCTTGAACATCGATCTCGTTTCTTTTTCTATGTTATTAAGGACATCCCTGAACAGGTCCATTCTGTTACTGACCGCCTGTTCATAATCCTTTATTATTTTTTCGACGTCGTCCGACCGCATCATTTCATCAGTAATCGAATCTATGACGGAAGGGTCGAGAGGCACGCCGTACTCTTTTGTGATATGATCTCTCACCTTTTCTTTTATTGATGACCGTATGTTCTCTTTCAGCTCACCGATCCCGAACAGGCTGTCCCGCCCCGCTTCCATCTCATCGTATATCGCAACGTACAGTGCATCGATCACCTTTCCGTCCCGGATGGTGCTCTCTATCTTATTTTCGACTGCGTCCTTCTGCGTCCTGAGCGCTTCCTGCATCGCGCTGATCATCGTCGTCATGAAATCCGTTGCATCATACGGGTCGCATGCAACCCTTACGGTCCCGAGCCCGTATGATGTGCCTATGCCGACGGCTATCGAATTCACGATGCCTTTGAGCGCCTCCCTTATCTGATTTTTTTCGGCGTTATATCTGTTCATAAAACCGTTCCATCCGCTCCATTTCAGAACGTCAACGCTCGGGTAATCGAAAGAGGCGGCGAATCCCGGTATCGCGATCGCTTCACCTTCGCCGTTCATGATGTATTCCGCATCCTGTGTGTTCACGATACCTTTGCCGCTCATAAGATATCTGTACTCCGATTCGGATATTCCATGCGCGCTCATGGTGGACGAGAGATAATCCTGTGCCCGCTCGGCCTCGTTACCCGTTATGATTTTACATAGCCAGCTATACGCTTTTTTAAGATTGTCCGTAATGAATTCGATAGCATCCAACACCTTCGTGAACATAAGATAGTCCATCCACCCCAGTATCAGATCGTCCGCTATCCCCGCGATCGTCTGAGAAAGGACGGCCCCGAGATCGATCTCCACAAAACCGTTACGGAACGCGATCAGTTCTGCCGCATCCGCGCCGTCCCTGAACATAAGTTCCGCGTCATTCGATGAAGTTCTGAGATACGTCGTCTCCGCTACCGAGAGCGCTATACGGTACGCAAGTTCAACATCCTCCTTTGTTATTATCGCGTTCGTTCCCTTTTCTCCATATTCCGATAACGCTCCGTATCCCGACAGGACACGATAATGCGCAAGCGAGGTCAGCTGATATGTCATAAGTTCCGTTATCAATGACCACGGCCCCGTTATTGAAAGTTCGAATTGCGATGCATTCTCCAGCAGCATCGGCAGCGCGGACATGCCGTCCGCGTTTATGTATACATCATCTGTAACGCTGCCGGACGATGTCGTCACGGTCATGGTAACATTACCGCCGGCGCGGAAGCACGACGGCCTTATCCCGTCCGAAGGATAGGCATCACCGGACGCAGCCTTTAACGTACCGACGCTCAGTTCGATATCGTGATGCGCCACGGTGACAACGGCACCGGACGCTCTCATCGGAAATTGGAATCTTATCCATTCATCGATACGCGAATCGAATTTCGCGTACCTTTCCTCAAGACCGTCGGCCGCACCGTTGCGGCCGATATCAAGGATTATCTCGCCCATCCCGCGCTCTATCGCAGCGGCAGCAGAATTCATCGCATTCCCGACGGAATCCATCTCATCCCGCATACTGTCCATATTGTCCTGCGACCTTTCGATCGTTGCCGCAACAACACCATACAGACCGGCAAGCACCAACAAAGTCACGGCGATCATCGCAAAGGGCATCTGTCCTTTACGGAGGCCTTTATCCTTTGTGATCTTTTTATCCATGGATCATAGTTCATGTCGCCGTATATAATGCGTCGAATTACAATTAATATACACTTTCATTAACATCGTTAAATCTTCTGCCGCCGGCGGACGGATATAATACGGTATGGTATCGTAATTTTTTATCTTAAAGATACGAAGGTATAAACGTATGTGCTGGCGCACGTCCTAAAGTATTATATTATGTCAGGCCATTGAGCAACGGTGGATGGAGCGATATGACCGCTAAAGATTATAGTGTCCAGAAAGGGCTGCCCAAGAAGACAACCTCTATTTGTCCTGAGTGCAAGAACCTGATCGAAGCGACAATTTCTGAAAAGGACGGCAAGGTCTGCATCGATAAGGTCTGCCCGGAACACGGTTCGTTCAGTGATGTATACTGGTCAGACCCGGAATTATTCTTAAAGGCTGAGAAATTCGCATATGACGGCGTCGGTCTCAAGAATCCTATGGACAAGGTCTCCGCAGGAAAGCAGGTGAACGTTACGATCGGAGGAAAACCATTCCAGATGCTTTCCTGCACGGCACTTGCGAACATAGACCTCACGAACAGGTGCAACATGCGCTGTCCGATATGTTTCGCGAACGCGAACCAGTCCGGTTACGTGTATGAACCTGATTACGAGACGATCGTGCAGATGCTTATGATGCTCCGTAAAGAGGAACCCATAAAGTGTACCGCAGTGCAATTCTCAGGAGGAGAACCCACAATATACCCAAGGTTCGTGGACGTCATAAAAAAATCGAAAGAACTCGGTTTCGCACAGGCGCAGGTGGCAACGAACGGTATTGAATTTGCAAAGAACTTCGATCTGCTGAAAGCGTCGCAGGAAGCCGGGCTCAATACGATATATCTTTCATTTGACGGTGTATCGGACGACATATACCTGCAGGCAAGGGACAGGAAGATGTTCGACATCAAACTGAAGGTCCTGGAGAATCTGAGAAAACTGGAGAAGCCGCCGTCCGTCGTACTTGTTCCGACGGTGGTCAGAGGGGTGAACGATCATCAGATCGGGGACATAATAAAATTTGCGATGAAAAATTCCGATGTGATACGCGCGGTCAACTTCCAGCCGGTGGCGTTCACAGGACGTATAACAAGAGAAGAATTATCCAAAGGAAGATTCACCCTTACCGATCTCGTCAAGGCGGAAGGGGAACAGACAGGATTCACAACGAAGGACGACTGGTACCCCGTTCCTGTCGTCGCGCCGATATCAAAGCTCGCATCGATATTGCTCGGAGAGAAAAAAGTGACGTTCACAACGCACCCGCATTGCGGTATCGCAACATACCTGTTCCAGGATGATAAAGGCAAAGTGATACCTATGACTCGGTTC
Organism: Methanomassiliicoccaceae archaeon; assembly: GCA_031260545.1. GTDB lineage: Archaea > Thermoplasmatota > Thermoplasmata > Methanomassiliicoccales > Methanomethylophilaceae > Methanomicula. The sequence continues at coordinate 14,229 of JAIRJQ010000024.1, forward strand.
ATCGACGCCGCAAAACTTTCGAAGGGAGCGAATGAGATCGCGGATGAGGCAAGGAATGCCAGGTTCAAGAAGTTAAAAGTGTTCAAACTTCTCAGACTGGTGGATGAATGCATCGTCGAAGAGAATCTTCCGGATGGCATGACCAAGAAGAAATTCAAAAAGTTCATGAAGGCGATAATGAGCGACAAGAGCAAAGAGACCCTTGCAGAATTCTCATGGAAGATGATGATGGTAAGCGGTATGCATTTCATGGACAATTACAACTACGACGTGGAACGCACGAGGAGGTGCGGCATCCACTACGCAACGCCGGACCTGCAGGTGATACCGTTCTGCGCATACAACGGCGGCCCCGAGTATCGTGCCGAGATCGAAAAGAAATTCTCCATTCCGCTGGACGAATGGAAAAAGAAGCACGGGGATGAACATTGCTGATCCAGAGTGTTATGAAGGTGATATGATGATCGTATCTTATGACAAATGTTTGCACTGCGGGTGCTGCGTGGGCTCATGCCCCAAGAACGCGATATACCTGAACGACTATGTTCTTGAATTCAACAAGGACTGCAACAAATGCGGGCGCTGTGTGAAACTGTGCCCCGTTGCCGCATTAACGATGGAGCGTGCCTGAATGAAGAAGTTCAATTGCGATATTGTTGTCGTAGGAGGAGGGCCGGGAGGCAGCATGGCATCGAAGTACGCGGCGCTCGGCGGTCTTGATGTAATAATGATAGAGAAGAAGGCGGAGATCGGTGCCCCGTTAAGATGCGCGGAAGGCGTATCAAAGAAATGGCTGGCCGAGATAGACGTTAAACCGGATCCGAAATGGATATGTGCCGATATGGCAGGCGCTACGATCCGGTCGCCGTCCGGATACACATTCCAATTGGATGAGAGCAAAGCGGGCGCGGAAGTAGGTTACGTATTGGAAAGGCACCTGTTCGACAAGGCGTTAGCGGAACAGGCGGCGGCCGCGGGCGCGAAGATAATGATGCGCACCGGGTGCACCGGCGTGATCAGAAAGGATGGTAAACTCGTCGGTATCAAAGCAAGGTGCATGGGCGACGAGATCGAGATATATGCAAAGTGCATCGTCGCCGCGGACGGGTTCGAATCACAAGTAGCCAGATGGGCCGGGATCGATACAAAACTGGAAGCGAAGGACATCGACACATGCATCCAATACCGGATGACGAACATCGACATAGATCCGAAGTACTGCGAGTTCGTCATAGGATCGGAGGCGCCGGGAGGCTACATATGGATCTTCCCCAAGGGTGAACGCATTGCCAACGTCGGCATCGGAGTGCAGGTGGCGAAGTGCAAACACGGCGCAGACCCGAAGTACTATTTGGATAAGTTCATTGAGAAGGATGAGAGATTAAAGAAAGGCCAAATATTGGAGATCGTAGGCGGAGGCGTCTCAACATGCCCGGGACTCGACGATTCAACGGCAGATAATCTTGTGATCGTCGGTGATGCCGCAAGGATCATCGATCCTATAACAGGCGGCGGTATCGCGCACGCGTGCAGGACGGGCATGTATGCCGGCAAGGTGCTGACGGAATGCGCTAAGAAGAACGACTTCTCTAAGAATGCGTTAAAACCGTATGAGAAGATGTGGCGCGACAGGATGGAAGATAAGCTGTACCGCAACTGGATGGCAAAGGAACGTTTTGCTTCGTTAAGCGATGATATACTCGATGACCTCGTCAAAATGATGGGTGACGCCAACATCGGTGAGGTCAACGTTCACAATCTGCTGAAAGCGGTCAAAGAAAAGTACCCTCAGGTAGTGGAAGGTTTCGAGGACCTCATCTGATCGCACCGCTCCGGCGGTAACACCGCCGCGGTCTTTATTTTCAGGCGCGCGAGATATTCATTCGTGATGAATGAATGTTATCGGCATTTTTTTCAATTTTTAAAGATACTTAACACCGAGCGATTGTTTTAAATATTAGTGTAAACTACTAACCTTTTGTATACCAACTATCAAAGGAGCGAGGAGGTATTATATGGAGACAAAAGAGAGATACGCGAAATATATGAGGTCCGATGTGCACAATATCGGCGCACTGTTCGACAGTGCGACCAGTAAAGATCTTACTGCGATATATGAGCACCACGGTATCGAACTTCCAGAAGATATGCGCGATAAGGCCGAGGTCAGGGACGGGAACTCGGTAACATCCATGATCTATTCGATGATGGCGACATTCCTCATCGTGATCCTTATGATCAAAAAGCGCAAAGATGACGAAGATATGATCAGAAGAATAAGATGATCACATCATAACTTACTCTACAGAGGCCATTTGCCCCGCCTCTGCTTATTTTTTTTATTTTTATTCTATTCTGACACCGGGTTCTTCCGTCCTGACGACGAACGGCGTCCCGCCGTGCAGCGCGATCGACTCGCATACCTTTTCCGGTTCATCGGTAAGCGCTATCATGCTGCCACCGCCGCCCGCGCCCGTGAGTTTTGCACCGTAAGAATGTTTCAGTGATGCGTTCACAAGTTTATTGAGCTCCTTGCAGGAGACACCGAGTATTGACAGGAGCTTATGATCGTTCGTCATAAGATCGCCGAGCCTGACAAGATCCCTTTCTTTCAGCGCCTTCATTCCGTCCACCGTCGTTTCTCCGATCTCATCAATGATATCGTCGGCGAATTTGAATTTGCTTTTGTATCTCCTTACCTTCTCAACGAGAGGGCCGGTCGCGGCATGAAGTCCCGTGTAGCCTACCACCAATGTCATGTTCGGCACCCGAAGGTCCCTTACGGACCACGTTTTATCGTTCATCACGATATCCCACAGGTGCTCGCCCGCATCCTCCGGCCCGTTGACCGATATTCCGTGGCCGTGGGTGCTTGCCGATGTGTCCAGCGGGCTTGCGCGCCCCTGCACTTCATATTCAGTGAGGAACGCATCCGTTGCCAGTTCTTTGCCGCTCTTATCAATTCCGTTAAGGGTGTTCAGTGCTTTGAGGAATGAGGTGGAGAGGGCCGCCGACGACCCAAGTCCCGAACCGGGAGGTATCGAACTTTCCGTGAATATCCGTACCGGTCCCGAACCGTGCTGCATCATCGATCTCAGATAGGGATGCTTGCCGGGTTCGAACGGTCTTCCGTTCAACGTCGTTTCTTGTGCTTCGGAGAGGGTGCACCGTATCCTTCTGTCTATCGCTAACGCGATCGCAGGTTTTCCGTATACTACCGCGTGTTCACCGAGTATGATCAGCTTACCAGGCGCGGACGCCGTGACCTGCTTCATTTATTCAGTCCGTACTTGCTGAGAGCTTCAGCGATAGCGTCATTGGGGCTGCGCCCTCCAAGTAACTGTTTCCCGACGGCCCACCATTTCTCTTCCTTATCAATGACCGCGGCCTCGAATTCCTCATCCGTATTGTAATCATCGCGCTTGATCTTCGAGACGACCTCGTAATTCGCCTCCAATATATCCACATCGTATTTTTTGTTGACGGCAGAGAGTCCCATCATATGATCCAGACAGTATGATAATTCAAGTGACAGATCATCGGGAAGCGACTCCATGACCATGTCCAGAACGGAGTTCGCGGTCATCATGAAAAGAAGCTCGCGTTTCGCATCCTCTGGCATCTCCTTCTCTTCGTCGATCTGTTCTGCGATCTGGTCGAACCACAGGTCCCTGAGAAGTTGCGTCCTTTTCGGATTCTTGCCCCAAAGCTGCGCCTCCAGCGGTATGCCGGGTTCTTCCTCAAAAAGATCGTTCACTGTTCCTTCTTCATTGTTTTTTGTCATATGTTCACCATTTCATTTCTTTTACGGTCGTTTCGAGAATATCCATTCCCGTACTTATCTTATGCTCATCGGCGGCGTATGAAAATCTCAGGTGTCCTTCTCCGTATTCGCCGAAGGCGGACCCCGGTACGCATATCAGTCCGTTCTTAACAAGTTTCATCGCCAGTTCCTCGGACGTCACCGGGAATTTGAACTTGGGGAAGGCATAGAACGCCCCCTTGGGCGCGTTCATTACCATTCCGGGAATATTGTTCACGCGGGATGTGATGAGGTCCCTTCTTTTTTTGTATATCCTGCGGACATCGTCAAGGTATCCGTCTATCGAAGGCATCGCATTCAGGATGCCGTACTGCGCCGGCATGTTCGGGCAGGCGCACATGTGGTACGCCATTTTTGTAAGATCCGCGATCACATTCTTTCCGGCAGCGACAAAGCCCATTCTCCATCCGGGCACTGCCATCATCTTCGAGAAACCGTTCACCACAATGGAATTTTCAAGTTCGGACATGAAGGATATATGTTTCCCTTCGTAAACGAACGGTTCGTACACTTCATCCGATACAACAACAATGCCTTTGTCCTTGGCTATGTCGCGTATCGCTCTGAACGACGCTTCGTTCAGCGTTCCTCCGGTGGGATTGGACGGGTAGTTCAGAAATATGATCTTTGTACGTTTCGTGATCTTCCTCTGTATATCGTCAATATCAGGCTGGAAATGATCCTCAGTAAGCTTGTATTCAACAGACCTCCCTGCCGATAACATTGTATGAGGTCCGTAAACAACGAATCCGGGACTGGGGATAAGGGTCTCATCGCCCGGGTCGATGAGCGATTGCGAGATCATCAGCAACGCGGTCGTTCCGCTGGGCGTGATCATAATGTTGTTCCCTTCTATCCCGTATCCTGAGTAACGGGATGCGACCGCTTCCCTGAGCTGCATCATTCCGGGCGTCGGGCCGTATCGGTTCATCCCTTTCACTGCGGCATCGTTCATCCCTTTCACTGCGGATTCGGGAGGAAGCACGTCCGGCTCGCCAAGGCTGAGGTTGATCGCGTCCGAGGTCGCAAGGTCGAACATCTTTCTGATCCCTGACAGCGGGGCCTTCTGCAGTCTGTCGGACATTTTCATATTCCCGCGCATCCATTTACGTGCATATTATGTTTTACTTGCCGCTCCGGAACGCAAAAGAAAAAGCGCTGGTTGGATGTATTCATCCAACAAACAGCACAGAAAATGTAATTCGGCGTTAAGTATACCGCAGATCTCACAGCTGGCTATTGATGACGGCATCCGCTTTGCCGGTATAAAAAATATCGCTGTGTATAAGAAATATGCAGCAATGATGCTATATTTGTTTCGACCGTCACTTAATATTTTTTACGAAGGATTATAAATAAGCAACGGATGCATATATCAACCACGAACGGGATCCGGCACTTGCGTGTGCATGGATGATATGAGGTGAAAGAATGGCATGGTTCAAGATCGACAAGACGAAATACGCTAGATACAGTATGATGCCGGGAGCTGCAGAGCAGGCGCCGGCGGCGGCGTACGGTAACACGCAGCTCGGGAAGGCCCTGACCAAGGCGTCCGATATCCTAAGCGCAAGAGAGAAAGCAGGCAAGATAAAAGCGGCCACCGCGAAAGGATACAAAACAAGGATCGACGGCCTTGTACCTTTGATAGGCAAGGACGAAGATTCGGGACTCCTTCAGGTGGCACAGATCATCGGCGCAATAAACAGGGCCATCTGACCGTAGCGAAAATATTTAGGGGCTTTCCGCCCTTTACTCTTTTAGGTGAATGTGAATGCGCAAAGCAATGGATATGGATCTGATCTACAGTTTCTTTGACGCAGCCAATATGCACCGATGGAATGATCATCTCAGACCTACGGAATTAACGGAATTGGATAAGCAGGCGCACAAGATAATGATCGCATGGGTGCTTGCGAAGTTCGAGGAGGATGAGGGCCGAGAGAAGATAAACTGGAGGGAACTCATAGAACATACGATGTTCTCTTTCATCCGCCGTATAATCCTGACGGATCTTAAACCGCAACTGTTCCACCGGATAGTCAAAGAGAAAGAGAATGAAATGAATGAATTCGTCATACGCGAATTCGACGCACGCATCCCCGACACAGATAAAAAGTTCAGGGAGCGCTTCATCGCATATCTGAACCGCGAAGGGATGTCAAGGGAAGACCGTATCATCAAAGCAGCTCACTACCTGGCAACGGAATGGGAATTCAAACTCGTTTACAAAGCGAACCCGTCAATGTTCGGTATCGACAGAACAAAGGAAGCGATAGACAAACAGATAATGGAATTCGAGGATATCGCGGGCGTCAAAAAATTATTGTTCGGCAGGGACACATTCAATTTCATAGACCTGTGCGGGCAATTGCGTTTTCAGAAGAGGTGGGCAAAGGTCCCCCGTATACCTCCGACATCAGTGCTGGGTCATATGCTTCTTGTTGCTAACATGATGTATCTGCACAACCTGGACACAGGAACGGACGATCAGCGAGTGTATAAAAATTATTTTACCGCGCTCTTCCATGATCTCCCCGAAGTTCTGACAAAAGATGTGATAACGCCGATAAAGACAAGTATCGACGGCCTTGATGAACTGCTGTCGGAATACGAGAAGGAAGAGATGGCAAGGACGGTCCTTCCGTTGCTGCCCAAAGGATGGCACAAGGAGTTCCATTCTTTAACGGATGACCCGTTCGAAGGTGAGGACGGCAGATCGATAAAAGTATGCGACCAATTGGCGGCGTTCATGGAAGCGCACGTCTCAGGATGCTACGGCATAACATCAAAGGCATTATCACGCGGCAAGGACGAGATAAGGAAAAAGCTTCTGTCATCAAGAACGAAGATAGATGTAAAAAGTTTAATTGAAAAACTTGAAGGAATGGACCTTTAACCCATTGTATTCTGATTGCGCATGTACGGCCTCAGAACTTCCGGTATCGTGACGGTGCCGTCCTCATTCTGATAGTTCTCAAGTATCGCCACCATCGTTCTCGGCAGCGCCAGACCGGAACCGTTCAGCGTATGGATGAACTCACTCTTCAGATGCGGTTCCGGACGGAACTTTATTTTTGCTCTCCGAGCCTGGAAATCGGTGAAGCATGAGCACGACGACGCTTCGAGCCATCCATCACGTCCCGGAGCGTATAACTCAATGTCATAGCACTTCGCAGCCGCGAAGCCCATGTCCCCGGTGCAAAGCAGAAGCACACGGTACGGAAGTTCCAATCCGCGGACGATATCCTCTGCATCGTTCCTTAATTTTTCCAGAACATCGAACGATCCGTCGGGATGTACGAATTTTACCATCTCAACTTTGTTGAACTCATGCACCCGTACAATACCGCGGGTATCCGAATGCTTTCCCGCTTCCCGTCTGAATGAAGGAAGATATGCGGTGTACGATATCGGCAACTCGCTCTTTTCAAATATCTCATCCTGGTGCAGATTTGTTACGGGTACCTCGGCAGTAGGATTAAGCCACATGTCATCCCTCTCAAGCCAATACATGTCGTCCTTAAGATTGGGGTACTGACCTGTCCCGATGACAGCGTTCTTAGTCACCACCACGGGTGTGAACACCTCTTTGTATCCTTGGTCCTGATGCATATCAAGCATGTAATTTATCAGTGCGCGTTCGAGTCTGGCACCATCACCTTTCAATACGTAGAATCCGCTGCCTGCAACTTTCACGCCCCTGTTAAAATCAATGATGTCCAAGGCCTCCGCGATCTCGAAATGTTCCTTCGGTCTGAATTTGAATTTCTTACGTGTTCCGTATTCTCCCACGATCACATTATCGTCAGCGTCCTTACCGATCGGAACGCTGCCGTGAGGGATGTTAGGGATGTTGAGGACGCATTCCTCTCTTATCGTATCCAATTCCGTAAGTCTCGAATCAATGCTCTTTATCTCATCGGACACCAGGCGCATCTCGTCTATCCTCTTTGTTTTCTCAGTGCCTGTAAGTTTAGGTATCAGCGAGGAGACATCGTTCCTCTGTTTTCTGAGAGCGTTCCCTTTCTCGGTAAGCATTCTCCATTCTGCGTCGGCATTAAGGAACGCCTCAAGCTTCGTATCAGAATAATTTCTGTTCCTCAGCATTTGTCTTATGCTTTCCGGGTCTTGTCTTATGATGTTAACGTCCAGCATGTCAACACCTCAGAACTTCTTCTGAGAAAGAGAGGTCCATGTCCTTTTGTCGGTAAGTATCAGCACATTTCCGCGAACATCCACTATAACCGAATCCGTCGCCTGCGACAGTGCATCAGCAATGTCGGCCGTCTCCGATTCCGAACTGGGGAGAACTTTGACCTTAACTATACGATGCGTCTTTATCTGTAATCTCAATTCTTCGAAGACGCTCTCCTTCAATCCATCCTTACCGACATGCAGCGTAACGACAATATCGTTAGCTCTGCGCATGATCTCCTTTTTCGCTTCTTTTTCGGTCATCCTCTCTGCTCCTTTATGTAAGGAATTCTTTTCACAGATCCGCATTCCGTGCACCTCATTATTACTTTATGGGATCTGAGGCGCACCGTAAATGTGCCGGGCGCCATCGGCGCCAAACAATTTTTGCAGTATATGTGCTCCTTAGGTATCTTGGTCTTTGTTCTCATACTTATGCGTCTTGCTATGTCGACGTAGCGTCTCGCAAGATCCATATCGCCGTATGATGCCTGTTCTTTGCTCATTCTCATGAGCGTATTGATGCGCGTTCCAGCTATCGCTCCGATCTCGCTGCGCGGCATCCGTTTTTTGGACATTTTATCATTACGTTCAATAACGACAATATATAAATCATTCCGCTTCGGTCATTGATATCATCGTTCTTTTTACGTCCAGCTCTTCTTCCGTAAGTTCACTGTCCTCTTTATTCATATAATTGTCATACAAAAATACAAAATAATCGTGGAATTTTTCAACGACCGCATCCCAGTCCTGTCCGGACGACGACATCCCCAGGTCCGGATAGGTAAGCTTCCAGTTCATGCTGCTGTTATCATATTTCACGGCAGCTTCCATAGGCTTTGATAAGAGGATATCGCGGTCCTTTGATATCATGTGGTCAAAATTCTTTTTGTTGAACAGTTCTATTGAATGAATATCGAAAACTTCCAGCAATTCGCCTTCATCCGAATACCTCAGCGTACCTTTTACCAGAACGGCGTTGTTCACGCATTTTGCGGCGGCACCCTCGACATCCTGCGAACGGAATGTTATCTTAACGCGTTCGTCACCTACGACAAAACCATACATCGGAACATTGCGTTTTGACTGTACTCCGTTCAGTATGCCTGTAACGGAGCCCTGCGACACCTTCGCATTCTTATCCAGATACGCTTCCGTCTTTACGATATCTATGGGAATGAATCTCTTTTCACCATCGCCGGATGAGAACATAAGAACGTATCCTCTCTCTGCGGCCATGTGCTTTGAAAGTTCCATGAGATCATATAATATCACGAATCTGTAAACGGGGTCTTTGAATGTATCTTCGATCCAATACGTGCCGGCGCCTGAGCCCATCTTACTCAGTATCAGGGTGAGCATGTCCATCGCTTTTTCCATCAGATGGCTTTTACCCTTTCCTGCGGACGCTTTGAACGAGATCCCGCCGTTCTCCGGGTCCATGTACAGCGTGAAACGATCAACAAAAGAAGCGGCAGGCCTGTCGTAAGAGCCGAATTCCTCTGCAATGAACGATTCGCCTATATGTGTCAATAACATCTGAATGTCGAACATCACATCCGACGCAACGGTTATCGGTATTCGCTTATCCTCTTTCTCCGATCTGACAGTTATGCTCAACATTTCTCTCAACCCACACATCGTCTGCTCAAGTGAACAAGACCTGTATTGCGAACATGATATATGAATATCCTTTGTCCGTACATGCGCATACCGCATTTGTGATACTCAAAGCGCACTATCCGATGTATGACAAAAATAAATAACGCCAGATCCATCTCCATATATGTCTGATGATGACGCATACAGATCGAAGATGGGAGCCTTTTATGCGGGCGTGATCATATTTCTGTTCATTCTGGGAGGGGCACTTCTGGTCGGAGGTATTTCGAAATTTATCGGGGGCACAGTGTTAGTATGGTTAGTGGCCCTGTTCTTTCTGTACATGTGGCTGAGAGCGAGATATACGTTCAAAGAGAATGGGCTTCTGATACGAACTTCAATATCAGGGCGAGAGATAGATTATTCTTCGATCAAGCAGATCCAAGATCTGTCCGGTCTTCTTACGGTCCATACGATGCCGGTGCTCTTTTCATCAGATCTGATTCACATAAAGTACGATAAGCACGGGGACATTTGGATATCGCCGGTGAGGAAGCAGGAGTTCCTGTCGAAGCTGAGGGCAAGATGCCCTTTCGCGTATTCGTGAACGCATATGATGTACGGGCTGAACAACGCCTTCGCCGGAGCACATAATGACAAGAGATCATATTTTCGGCTGCGTATCTGCTCTGAACCTATTCGCGGCAG
>JAIRJQ010000026.1 GCA_031260545.1 Methanomassiliicoccaceae archaeon
TCCATTCATTGAAACAAGCGTCTTCTAACATCATAATATTACCAATGTCTGAAGGTTTCGCCGTTCGAAAGACCAATTCATTCATTGTTTTTCTCCTTTATTATTTTTTTAACAATATCTGGGCGTAGTTTATTGAGTATGCTGTTTGTCCCTCAATAAACTGGTAATTTATTCCTTTTTCGATATATTACCCAATTGTAACACGAGAGGTATACATCAATATAATGGTCTTGGCATTGTATAAGTTCGATTTTCTAAATTTTTTCGTTATTTATCAGTAGGAAAATTAAACGTCTGGCCATATGGAAAAGCAGTCTTGGCCGGGCCCACTTAATTTACATCAGAACGATATTTTCGCTTCTTATCACGTTATCGTAATTCTTGTGACCGAGTATCTCGTGCATCTTGTCGCTGTGCAACCCTTTTATTTTCGATATATCCTCGGAATTGTAATCCGGGATCCCTTTTGCGATCAGCTTACCGTTGCATGTTATGTTGACGACATCCCCTCGGTCGAATCTTCCTTTCACTTCTTTTATTCCGACGGCGAGAAGACTTACGTGTTTGGAAAGGGCGTTCTTTGCCCCTTCGTCGACCTCGATCGAACCGGACGCATGCGAATGGCGTATCCAGCTGCTCTTTCTGCGTTCCCTCTTCTCCGGCAGGAATATCGTACCGATCTCTTCTCCTGCGATTATCCTTTCTATGACGTTATCAACATCGCTTCCGGCGATGATCATGTTGCATCCGGCCTCATGACATATCTCTGCCGCAGTGATCTTTGTTCTCATTCCGCCCGTTCCTACTTTTGAGGTGGTGTCGCCTGCGAACGCCTTTATCTCGTCCGTGATCTCCTTGACGGTTGCGATCAGTTTGGAATCGCTGAATATCTTCGGATTTTTATCATAAAGGCCTTCAACATCTGAGAGTATTATCAGAAGGTCCACTTCCATCTTTATCGATACCTTAGCAGATAACGTATCGTTATCGCCGAACATTGCATCGATCTCTTTCACACATATCGCATCATTCTCGTTGAATATCGGGACCGCTCCGAATTCCAGTAATGTTTGTATCGCATTCCGCAAATTCAAATATTTCTCGCGGTCCGAATAGAAGTCATACGTCAGCAATATCTGCGCCACCGGTATCCCGTATCTCTGGAACGCATCGTTCCATTTCTGCATCAGCACGCTCTGACCTATCGAGGCTGCGGCCTGCCTTATCGGGATCTCGCGCGACCTGGGCCGGGCGTTCATCGTTGACAGTCCTATGCCTATTGCTCCGGATGTAACTATCAGCACTTCGATGCCCTTATCTTTAAGGAACTTTACCTGTCTGGCTATTGAGTCCATGAACTCTGATGATGCGCCGGGGCCCCCTTTGGTTATCGACGATGTTCCCACTTTTATGACGACCCTTTGCGTTCCCTTGAGATACTCGCTCCTGTTCATTGGATCACAGTTTGAAATCCTTATCGATCGCAACGTGTTTGAATTTTTTGGCGTTCTTGCCCGCGTAATCCTTGACAATGTGTCCGTTGCCGACCAGGACGTACTTGTAGATCATCAGCCCTTCCATTCCCACCGGGCCTCTGGAGTGAACTTTGTTCGTGCTTATGCCTACTTCCGCACCCTTTCCGTATCTGAACCCGTCCGAGAATCGGGTGGATGCGTTCACTAATACACTAGAAGAGTCCACGAGTTCTGAGAATCTCAATGCGTTCCTCATATTCTCTGTTACTATCGAATCTGTATGCTTAGAACCGTGTTTGTTTATGAAATCTATAGCTTCGTCCAATGAGTCCACCATTTTTATTGATATTATCATATCATTGTATTCGGTGTCCCAATCGGCTGTCTTTGCCTTTTTGACCTTGTCCTTGCCTACTATACCTATCGTTTCCTCGTCCGCTCTCACTTCCACTCCGTTATTGACGAAGAGTTCGACCATTTTCGGTAAGAACGCCTTTGCTATCGCTTTGTTGACAAGCAGATTCTCAACGGCATTACAAACTGCCGGATACTGTATCTTTGAATCTAACGATACGGAGAGCGCCTTCTCTGTATCAGCGTCCGCATCTACGTAAACGTGACAGATGCCCGCTGCGTGACCCAGCACCGGGATCTTTGTGTTCGATTGTATGTATCTCACAAATTCATTGGAGCCCCTCGGAATAAGGAGATCTATCTGGCCGTCCATTTCCAATATCGCGGATACGTCCTCTCTCGTTTCCATCAAACAGAACGAACCTTTCGGTATCCCTGTTCTGTACGCAGCTTCCGAGAGAACATCGAATATCGCTTTGTTGGTGTTCGAAGCTTCCTTTCCTCCTTTGAATACGACGGCATTCCCGCTCTTCAGGCATAGCGACATCACCTGTGGAACGACGTCGGGTCTTGATTCGAATATGACTCCGATGAGTCCGATCGGACATCTTATCTGATACAATGTGAGACCGTCGTCCAATTCCATCGTTGACATCGTCTCGCCCGCCGGGTCCTTGAGCTTTATTACATCTTTGATACCGGCGATCATACCGTCCATCTTCTCGTTGTTCACGATGAGACGTTTGACCATTGAGTCCGTTAATTCTCCGGCCTCTTTCATCTTAAGCGCGGCCGACATGTCCTTCTCGTTGGCATCGATGATCTTCTTCCTCGATGCGTCGAGAGCGTCGGCCATTGCGTTCAGCGCATTGTCCTTTGCCTTCGTATCCGCGGCCGAGAGCATTATCGCTGCACTCTTCGCATTTATCACATTAGATTTTATGTCTGCCATCGGATCGTCGCCGTTTGACGCATTATCATTCATATTATTAAGCGTACCCTTGATTATAAATAAAGACGCGACCATTCTGCAGCCGTGACAGACTGCAAGATGGACATCGTTTGTTTGGACCCTGATGTATACGTGAGCATACAGGATCACGAGATGCGCCAGCGCATACTGACAGCACTTTTTCGTATGACGAGAGCGTACGGTCCGGTATCGAAGCAGGACCTCGCCGACCGCCTGGGAATAAAGTATCAGCAGCTCTCATATCAAATGAGCGATCATCTGTCCTCTTTCTGGAAGGTCGTGAAGGAAGAGAGAGTACGCGGGGCACGCATGGAGTATATCGTTCCGGCGGACCCGGATGCAGTTTTCATAGCGATAGGCAAGGACCGCAAGATCTATATGATCGATCCTCTCGCGGAACTCTTCGGCCCCTTATCGGACACGGGATTAAGATGCGACTCTTGTTCTGGAACGGATAGCGAAGAATGTTTAGCTTCGCTCATCGATAAAAAAATAATCCCTGCGAAGATAAGCAGTGCTGAGGCAGAGACATTAAAAATGAACGGCAGAAGAGGCATGCGGCCGCTGGACGCCGGGATAATAGAAACGCTGAAAGGTTTGGCGACAGGGAGTCGCTGCGTTCTGACGATACCGTGCGAAAGGTGTACGTTCATGAAAAGGAATGATAATATCGTGAACACCAAAAAGACAAGATTCCTTGTGCTCGGCGGTTATTTGGGAGCAGGTAAAACGACACTTGCCGTCAATCTTGCAAGGACGCTCAGAGAATTCAATGACAGATCGGTAGCAATAATAACCAATGATCAGGGTGATGTTCTTGTTGACACGGAGTTCACCAAGGATGCGGGATTCGATGTCCGTGAGATCCTCGGAGGATGCTTCTGTTCGAATTTTGATGAATTCGTCTCGAGTGCCAGAACGCTGGTCTCTGCGGGAAGGCCAGATATCATAATCGCTGAACCGATAGGCACATCAACGAACCTTATGGGCTCCGTTGTCGCTCCCCTCAGAACATTATATCCCGATGAGTTCGATGTGGCGCCGTTCACTGTCGTCATAGATTGCATGAGAGCGATGGATATTTTATCAGGATCGAAGGAAAGGAGCGTCGAATCCGTTGATCTCATACCGGCGCACCAGATCAAAGAGGCCGAAGTTGTCATTTTGTCCAAGGCTGACATGGTCCGACCGGACGTGATCGCGAAGATAAAGGAAGAACTGAAGAAGATACTTCCGGATGCAGAGATCATTGAGACGTCATCGTCCGATCTCAGGAACATTGAAAAAATAACGGAAATGATCTTGTCGGAAAGAACGAGCAAAAAGGTCGCGGAACGCGACAATAATAAGGGATTTGCATTTGAAAAAGCGAAGCTCGGGTGGTATTCCGGCACGTTCTCGATAATTCCTAACGGTAAGGCCGACATGTACTCGATGTCCTTCGATATAATGAAAAAGGTGGCGAAAGAATACGGTCCTAAATCGATCGTTCATGTGAAAGTGATCATATCATCGCCCGAAGCGGCGGCCAAGATGTCGTTGGTCCAGGAGTCTGTACAGATCGACGGCGTGTACGGTTCGAGATTCATTTCACAGCCCGGCAAGCTCATACTGAACGCCCGCGTCATATCGCCTCCCAAACGTCTGGAAGAGACCATGAGAAAAATAATCGATTCATTGTCCTCATATCCCGTAAAGATCGAAAAGATGAGCGAATCGTGCTTCTCGCCGAAACCCGAGTCGCCGTCGCACTTCTTCTTTGAGTGATATCGTTCCCTGTGAGTAATTCTCAGACCTGCGATGCATCTCCCGCGGACCTTCGGTCCAGTATGCCCACTAAATTTATATCATATCCTTACGTACCTTAAAATAGGACGGCATTAGTGATTAATATGAACTCAATCGAGAACGCAAGATCTACTACTGGTACAAAAACACGTGTTCCGGACATAAGCCCTCTTAACGGGATGTGCCCGATATGCATCGAAGATTGTAATGTGCTATGTGAAGCGGGAAAGGCGACATTCAGGGGGCGCGAGGTGCTCTACCCGAGCCCTGAATATTTCGGAACGAGTACCGCCGCTGCCAACAAAGAATTCTATCTGGACTGGTCGCAGATTCAGATCATGTCAGAACTGCTTGGCGCAAAAGGCATAGAGCCCGACCCGGACGTGGCGTTCTTTGAGAATGCTGATATCAAGACCGTGGTGGGTTCGAGATCGAAGAGGCCCATACCGATGAACATTCCCGTTCATATTGCGGGACTGGGAAGCACTGCTGTTGCGAAAAGGAACTGGAAGGGCATGGCCGTAGGTTCTGCGATAACGGGTGTGTGTCAGGTCATTGGCGAGAACATCTGCGGAATGGACTCCGAAGCGATATACTCCAACGGAAAGGTGCAGAGCTCTCCGGAAATGGCGTTCCGTGTCAACTCATTCAAAGATCAATGGGACGGTAAGAACGGTGCTATCGTCGTACAGACGAACGTTGAGGACAAAAGAGCAGGTGTTGACGAATTTTCTATATCAAAGCTTGATGTCGATGTGATCGAAAGAAAATGGGGACAGGGCGCGAAGGCCATCGGCGGCGAGGTTCGATTGACGTCGCTGGAACGGGCGCTCGAGCTGAAGGGGAGAGGGTACCTCGTTCTTCCCGACCCGGAGGATAAAGAAGTGCAGAAGGCATTCAAGGCCGGTCTTTTTAAATCATTCGAGAGGCACAGCCGTGTGGGGTTCCCGGATGAGACATCATTCCTTGAGGATATCGACCAGCTGAGGAGCAAAGGCGCAAAGAACGTTTTCCTCAAGACAGGCGCGTATAAGCCGGAGGTCGTTGCCTTTACAATGAGGTGCGCCTCGAAAGCAAAGATCGATCTTCTTACGTTCGACGGTGCGGGCGGAGGTACCGGGATGTCGCCGGTGCCGATGATGAACGAGATGAGCACGCCGACGGTGCACTTATGCGCGCAGGTCGTCGCATGTGCCAAAGTACTGAAAGAGCAGGGCAAGTTCGTTCCCGACATCTCATTCGCCGGAGGTTTCGTTAACGAGACGCAAATGTACAAGGCAATGGCAATGTCCGATCTCGGTGACGGCCCCATTGTGAGATCTATTGCAATGGCCAGAACGCCGATACTTGCCGTAATGAAGAGCAACCATTTCGTTAAACTTGCGGAAGCAGGAAAATTACCGCCGGCGTTCGCTGAACAGTACGGCAGTAAACCGGAACAGTTCTTCATATCAAGCAGCAGCGCTCAGAGCTTAAGGCCTAAAGCAAAACTGGGGACGGACATACCGTGGGGCGCTGTCGGTCTTTACACATATTGGCATGACCGCATCGGCGAGGGTTTAAAACAGCTGATGGCCGGGACACGCAAGTTCAAACTCAGCTGCATCGAACGCGGGGACATCAACTGTCTTACCGAATATGCAAGCAAGGTCACCGGCATCGAAACGATCGACGCGAGAGCGGCGAGAGTTATGAGGGCGCTTCTGTGAGCGCCCTGAAAACCATTTACATCATTTAATTTTTTTACTTACGGGAGGGACGATGAAAAAGAAGGACCTTGAGATCCGTTTGCAGAAGGTTAAGAATTTCATTGACCCAGATCCCTCTTTGGAGCAGTATATGACGCCTTCCGTGATCGCATCGGATATTCTTTTCATCGCGTATTCCGAGGGAGATATCAATGATATGAAAGTGATCGATCTCGGCTGCGGCACCGGCATGTTCTCCATCGGAGCGTGGATGCTCGGCGCCGCTGCCGTTAAAGGGTTCGACATATCGGAAAAAGCGATAGCTGTCGCTGAAGATAATGTGAAAGCGTTCAACGCGAATATCAATCTTCAGGTCTGTGATATAAAGAACGTCACGGAACACGGTGATACGGCGATCATGAACCCTCCGTTCGGATGTCAGTCACGTAACGCTGACAGGCCGTTCCTGGACAAGGCGATGGAGCTGTGCGATACGGTATACTCGATACATATGGGAAGGACGGCGGAGTTCCTTGATGAATACGTCAGCTCTGCAGGAAAAGAAATATGTTTTCGAAAAGGATATAAGTTTAATATACCGCACACATTCTCGTTCCATAATAAAGCGAAACACGATGTTGAAACGGTTATGATAATTATAAGGTGAATTTCAAATGAAAGAGAGAAGAGAAGTATTTCCAGGTGATGAGGTTGCGGTCGAAGAAGAATATCTGGCATCCGACGGAACGTTCGCATCCGATGGTAAGATCTATGCATCACAGATAGGAATGTTAGAATTAGACAGGGAAGAGATGACCGCCCGTGTCATTTCGCCGAATCCTCCGAACATACTGAAGGAAAGAGACATAGTGTTCGCTATCATCGCTGACACAAGATCGACGATGGCAACTGCGGACGTTGTCGCCACGGATGGCAATATACGGGACGTGGGCGGTGAAACGTATGCGACCATACATGTTTCAAAGATCTCGCCCGGATACACGGACGATGTTTCAAAAGAGCTCAGAAAGGGAGATTACATAAGAGCTGTCGTGATAGGCACAAAACCATCGCTGCAGCTTTCGACGAAGGATGAACATTTCGGTGTCGTTCGTTCACTCTGCTATAGGTGCAAATCCGAACTTGTCAGAAAGGGAAAGACACAATTGCACTGCGAACAGTGCGAACGCTCTTACCCGAGAAAACTGGCGGACGATTACGGCAATGTCATCTTCTGAACGATTGAGTCTTGTCGCGCTGATATCCGGCGGCATTGATTCTCCCGTCGCCGCATATAAGATGTCCCTTGCGGGCGCAGATATTGTTCTGCTGCATATGGACAACCGTCCGCACACTGACGACCGCTGTTACGATAAAGTGAGAAAGATCGCGGACCGTCTCAGAACTGTCACCAATGAGGATATAAAATTGTATGTGGCCGATCACGGCAAAAATCAGACCTTGATCAGAAAGAGGTGCGACCCGAGTTATCAGTGCGTCCTTTGCAAGAGACTTATGATGAACGTTGCTAAAGAATTCGCACTGAGGAACGGATGCTCCGGAATAATAATGGGCGATTCTTTGGGCCAGGTCGCATCGCAGACGCTTAAGAACATACGTTCTGAGTCTTATGATCTTCTTTTTCCGGTGATAAGGCCGCTTATCGGTCTTGATAAACTAGAGATAGAGGCTGTTGCAAAAGAAATAGGGACGTATGAATTGTCCATTCTTCCGGAATCTCCGTGCGGTATGGTCCCGCAAAGACCGATAACGGAAGCGGAACCTTCCAAGGTGGCCTCATTACAGTCGCAGTTGGATTTTGATGATATGATCAAGGCGGCCGCAGATTCTGCCCAAATTCAATAAAGGCCGCGCAGTGACCCTAATGCGGCGCATGAGTACAGCTTTTCAGGGTCGTACATCATATCCATCGTTATATGAGAAACGTAATCCGCCTGCACAATGGAAACGTATAACGTAAGTTCGTCGTTGATCGGGATCCTTATATCTGACGCCTTTGCCGGTTTTATCATCGTCGGAACTAACGCAGGACCGCTGCATGTTGTCGAAAGTCTGTAATCCACGCCGTCCGCGATAATCATTTTCTTTACCGCATCGTCCACGATAATTTTCATCGACCCCATGAATGAATCATCGGATAAAATGATTACTGCAAAGAGCAAGAATTAATATCTTTGCATACATCATAATTCAATGACCCTTGTACTTGATACGTCCGCGTTATTCTCCATGGAGGACCTTCCGCAAGAGGATTTTGTTGTACCCGAAGGTGTTGTCGGCGAGCTGAGGAGGTACAAAGATCATCGTCTCGACAGATGGGGCGAACTTTTACGCGTTTCGGAGTGTACCAAGGGCTCGTTGGCAAAGGTCAGAGAGGCCGCAGCAAAGAGCGGCGACATCGGGAGACTTTCCGATGTTGATCTCTCAGTGATCGCATTGGCCCTGGATCTGAAAGGAATTGTCCTTACTGACGATTACTCGATACAGAACGTCTGTAAGATCATGGGCATCGAATACCGTCCCGTCGGAACGGAAGGGATAAAAAAGACAGAAAAATGGAACTACAGGTGCAACGGATGCGGCAAATGGTATCCTGAAAAAATGAACGATTGTCCCATATGCGGTTC
This sequence comes from Methanomassiliicoccaceae archaeon, assembly GCA_031260545.1. Lineage (GTDB taxonomy): Archaea > Thermoplasmatota > Thermoplasmata > Methanomassiliicoccales > Methanomethylophilaceae > Methanomicula. The sequence goes on from JAIRJQ010000026.1 coordinate 8,927, forward strand.
TTCCATGAAAGCGCACAGAAAAAGATGATCACGGAAATATCCGTTTACATCGTATGAGTTTGCCCATCCTTCTTTTTCCGAGGACCTTCATGCATATCCCCGTTCTCAGATCGGAACCGAATGCAAAAACATCGGCCATCTTTTTCCCTCTGGCTGCGATCCTCAGTGGTCTCAGCATTGCGCGGTGCCACTCATTTTGATAATCCTCCAGTGAGCGTCCGTTCAGCACACGGTCCGCCGCTACAGAACCGCATATGCTGCCGGCGATCATTGCCAACGGGATCCCGCCGCCGTTCACAGATATCACGTGTCCTGCCGCATCGCCGACGGTCATTCCGTTATCTGTGAATGTTCTTCTTACAGGGCCCTGGCTGGGCACGTATTTTCCTTCTGTTCTGCTCATTACATCGAAGTTATGCTTTTTAACGAATTTATCAAAGTATTCGGTCAGCGTACCAGATGCGAACTTTGGTGAAAAACCGACACCGATGTTCGCCTGCCCTCTCTTTGGTATTATCCAGCTGTACGCGCCCGGTGCGATACCGCCGAAGAACATAACGACAACGGGATCGAAATCCCCTCTTGCCTGCGCTGTGACCGCAGGATATGGTTGTTCAGGCCTTGGCAGTCCGAGGCTCCTTGATACTCTTGAACCCGGTCCGTCGGCACCCACGATCACTTTGTATTCGATATCTCCCGCGGATGTCTTTGCAATGCCGTTCGCGATCCTGCTGAAGGCGCACCCTCTTATTATCTCGGCGCCCGCCTCTTCGGCAAGCGATGCCAGATACTTATCGAATCTGTCCCTGTCTGTAGTGTAACCTGTGAACGGTATGTCTGCGGCCTTCATTTTCGGATCGACGAGCCGTATCGCGTTTATGTCCCTTTGTCTCAAATTTTCCGGTATATCGAACAGATCGTTCATTTCCGCATTCGGGAACATTCCTTTTATCTCTTCATAAGAAGGCATGAACTCGCCGCATCTTACCGGCATACCGATCTCGGGCCTTCGTTCTATCATTGTCACACGAACGCCTTTTGACGCCGCATATCTTGCCGTCACGCTTCCTGCGGGGCCTGCACCAACGACAAGAACATCGGTCTTTATTGTTTCCATGGTATTACCTGTCGCGGTTCACAACATATCTCGCAAGGCCTATCAATGAATCCTTGTAAACCGAATCTTTAAGGCAGGATAATTGTGATATGGCGTTCTCGACGATCTCTTTCGCTTTTGAGATGCAGATGTCAACGGCGCCCGTATCTTTAATGAGGGCCAGTGCCTTATGGACGTCCTCGTCGGACATCTCCCTGTTCTCAAATATTTTCTTTATCGCTTTGCCGTTCTTTTCATCTGCCATCGCATAGATCATCGGAAGCGTCGGTTTTCCTTCTGCTATATCTATGCCTATCTTCTTTCCCGTTGACACGTGATCCCCTATGATGTCCAGAACATCGTCGACTATCTGAAATGCAAGACCTACATCCAATGCGAACCCTGAGACGATATCCAATACATCGTCGGGAACATCGGCCATGTGCGCGCCTGTTCTGGCACATGCGAATATGGGCATCGCCGTCTTTCCCCTGATGATATTGATGTAATCCTTTTCTGTGACCGCCGGTCTGTGTTCGAATTCTTTTTGAATGAACTCGCTCTCGGCCATCGCCGCCGATGCCTTTGTTGCCGTTTCGATTATCTTCTCGTTCATCGTCCCGAGTAATCTGAAGCCCATCGCGAACATGAAATCTCCGAGGATTATTGCTTTTGTTACCGTGTACTTCTTATGCATCGTCTTTCGTCCGCGGCGCAATTCACCATTGTCATTTATGTCATCGTGGATCAGCGTTGCATCATGAATTATTTCGAATGCTGCTGCAATTCGCAGGACCTCGTCCTTACGGGTGCCTCCGCACGCACAATGCGACAATATGCACATCGCCGGCCTTATCTTTTTACCACCTGATGATGTTACGTAATCGCACATTTCCTGCAGTTCCGGCCTTTCCGATCTGAGCACCTTCTCGATTATCTCGTCGACCTTTTTCAGGTCATCGGATATGGGCGCATACCAATCATTATCCATTGAACCCCTTACAATAAGTAACGTACTTAAACCCTACCGATGAAAAATACTCCCCGCTGTGATAATTAAAAATGGAATAATTTAAAGGGTTTATTTTGGCCATGATCAAGGAATGAATGCCTTCACCGCAAATTCGCAGAACTCGATGATCGGTCCGGGGAAGAATCCGATGGCGAGCGTTGCAATTGCACATACCGCTATCGCGAACTTGAAGTTGAATGATACCTTCACCTTCTCCGTTGTCGTTCCCTTGTCGATGTACATCGCTTTCACCACTTTTGCGTAGTAGTACAGCGAGATCGCACTGTTGATGACAGCGAATGCAATGAGCCATATCCACGTACCGCCGTCTACACCCGCAGAGAACAGTATGAACTTGGACCAGAATCCTGCGAGCGGCGGTATACCTGCCAAAGAGAACATGAATACGCCCATCGCAAATGCGATCAGCGGTGCTCTCCTCGAAAGGCCGCGGTAGTCGCTGATATTCTCGCTGAGTCCGCGTGCGCATAACGCTCCGACCACTATGAAAGCTCCTCCTTTCATGAACACGTGCGTGAACATGTGGAATAATCCGCCCACCAAAGCATAATCGCTTGCCACTGCCAGAACGATCAGCAGGTATCCGCCCTGTGCGATGCTTGAGTATGCCAGCATCCTTTTGATGTTGGTCTGCGAGATGGCAACGACGTTACCTACGGTCATCGTCACCGCTGCAAGTATCGCGAACAGCCACTGCAGCTCCTGTATCTCACCGGTCGCCCGTACGGCGACAAACAACAGCAGGAATATCTTGAAGAACACCACGAAACCCATCTTCTTCGATCCTATCGCTAAGAACGTTGCGACCGGCGTCGGTGCTCCTTCGTAAACATCAGGGGCCCACGAATGGAACGGTATCACTGCTATCTTGAAACCGAATCCCGCTATCATTGTTACGAGAGCGACCGCGTATGTCCATGTGATCTCCTGGCCTGCGAGTGCATTCACGATCTCGTTGATGTTCAGCGTTCCCGTCAGCCCGTATATCAATGACATGCCGTACAGGAACAGCGCGGTCGAGAGACCGCTGATGATCAGGTATTTCACCGCCGCTTCCGACGACCGCGGGTCGTTCTTCTTGAACGCCACCAGCGCGATGCTCATTATGCCCGCCAGTTCAAGACCTACGAACAGTGATATCAGATCCACTGATGCGCAGACGAGCATCATACCTATCGTGGCTGCCGCCAGCAATGAGTAGTACTCTCCGTGATGCTTCTTGTTGTCGCTGCTGCCGTATGACATCACCACGACCAGACATAGCACTATCAGGAACAGCACTATCATGAATCCTGTGAACTGATTGAATTCGTACAGATTCTCGAATACGCGGCCGTTGTAGCCGCCGTCATACATCATGTATCCGGTGACACCCAATGCAAAGAGCCCGGCCGCCAGCATGAATATTGCCGACGCTTTCCCGCTCTTCATCCCGATCGCAGGCGCTATTAACGCAGCGATCAGCAGTATGAAGTGCGGCGCCACGGGCATTACGAAATCTACGAAATCCGTTATCATATCTAACATCAGAACACCCCCATCGGCAGAGGCATCGTTTGTATGACCTCAAGGATCAGGGACGGCATAAGACCGAATATGGCGATCATTGCGCACAATGCCGTCAGCGCAAGCACTTCCGTTCTGCTTACGTCGTGCACCTTCTCAATGTCGATCTTTGTCGTTTCTTTTCCGAATATTGTCCTTTGCATTGCCCATGTGTAGTATCCTGCCGTCAGCAGTAACGAAGCTAAAGCGAACACTATTATCCACAGCAATTCGGGAGTGGTCTGCAGATATTCGAAGAATGCGAATATTATTCCGAATTCCGCGACGAACCCTACCAGTCCGGGCAATCCCAGCGATGCGAGGAAACCGAACATCATGAACGCCGCGAATAACGGCATACGTCCGGCGAGCCCTCCCAGCAACGGGATCTCACGTGTACCTGCATTGTGACCGGCGACGCCGCACACCATGAATAACACTGACGTGATAAGACCGTGCGCGAACATCTGGAATATCGCAAATTGTATCCCCAGCTCGGTAAGCAACGCTATACCGAGAAGCACCATCCCCATGTGGCTGATCGATGAGAACGCCACCATCTTCTTCAGGTCCTTCTGCGCTATGCATGCGTATGCACCGTAGACGATCGACACCAATGCGATCACTATGAGTGCGGGCTGCCATGACACTGCCCCGTCCGGGAATATGTCAAGGCATATGCGTATTATACCGTATGAGCCCATCTTCAGCATCACCGCGGCCAGCAATACACTGCCCGCTGTGGGTGCTTCGACGTGCGCATCCGGCAGCCAAGTATGGAACGGCACGATCGGCATCTTCGCCGCGAATCCCAGGAACAGCAGGCCGAACAGCGCTGTCTGCATCACCGGGCTGAAGATACCGGCGATCGACGCCTCCTTCACAGCCGCGAACGTAAAGTCCAGTGTTCCGCCGGCCGAGGCCTCGAACACCATCATGAATATACCTATCAGCATTATCAGCGATGCGACATGCGTATAGATGAAGAACTTGATCGCTGCGTAATGTCTTCTCGGACCTCCCCATCCGGATATCAGGAAGTACATCGGTATCAGCGTGACCTCCCAGAATATGTAGAACAGGAAGTAGTCCTGCGCCATGTACACACCCATTAACCCGACTTCCATTGCTAAGATAAGAGCAAAGAAAGTGTTCGGGCGGTCGCTTTCGTACCTTGAGAATATTGTGACGATGAACACTAACGCTGCCGTAAGCAGGATCATCAGTATGCTCATGCCGTCAACACCCATGTCGAACGAGATCCTTAGGTATTCAGTGTCCACCCATGCATATGATTCGGAGTCCGAATACACCGTTGACGCCGCTGACAGCAGATATCCGTACATCAGCGTGACCGCTAACGTTATCCCTGAGAACAGCAACGCCACATTCTTCGCTCTCTTCGGTTTCTTGGACATCACTGCCGTTACCACAGCACCGATCAATGGGATCAACAGCAGGAGGATCAGGAACGGTATCTCTATGCCACCAGTTTCCATATCAGATACCTCCTGAGAACACCAGCAGGGCAAGTATCGCCATTATTGCGATAACACCCAACGCGATGAGCGACACGTAATCTCTTACATGACCGGTCTGAATCTTTCTCAGCGCGCCGGAACCTCCCACCACTGCATTTGAAATTCCGTTCACAGTGCCGTCTATGAGGTTCTTGTCCAAATAATCTATCCCCTTTGCCACTCCGAACCCTAACTTAAGGGCTATCTGATCGTACAGCTCGGGGAAGAAGTACCTTGCGTTAAGGAACCTGTACACCCGCGACCTTCCGTTCGCATTGAAACGCGCCGGGTTTATCAGACTCCTTGCGTACATCAGATACGCAAGCAGTATGCCTATCAGCGCAAGCCCCATTGTCACGTACGTCCATATATTCGTTACTATCGCATCGAATATATGCGCCGGCGTATGGCCGTCGCCTCCGAAGTAGTATGCTCCGCTACCGCTTACATTGAATGTGATTATATCGCCCAGACCGAAGAATATCAGGAATCCTGATCCCAGTGCGAATATGGACAATATTATCAGCGGTATCGTCATTGATTTCGGCGACTCGCCGTGACAGTGTATCGATTCATCCTTCGGCTTTCCGTGGAAGGTCATGAACCACATCCTGAACATGTAGAATGCCGTCAGGAACGCCGTTATCGCCGCTAAAGCGAACAGGAACAAGAATATGTCCCCTGCCGCAAGCCCTGCTATGGACGGTTCCATTGTGGCCTCCAGTATCATGTCCTTGGACCAGAATCCGCTGAACAGCGGGAATCCCGCTATTGACAGACAGCCGATGAGCATCGTCCACGACGTTTTCCTCATCTTTTTACTCAGACCGCCCATCTTCCTCATATCTTCCGTACCTGTGGCGTGGATCACCGAACCGGCACCCATGAATAATAGCGCTTTGAAGAAGGCGTGGTTCATCATGTGGAACACACCTGCGGTGAATCCGACCGTTGCCAATATTCCTGCGGTAGGCACACCGTGCTGCATTTCCATCGCGATCAAATAGCCTCCGGCGCCCAGCGCCATAACCATGTAACCTAATTGCGATATCGTCGAATACGCCAGAACGCGTTTGATATTCATGTTGTTCAGCGCCATCGTCGCGGCTATGAACGCCGTCACGGCGCCGATTATTGCAACCAGTAGCATGACATCAGCATTCTGTATGAACAGCGGGTATGACCTTGCGATAAGGTAGACGCCCGCCTTGACCATTGTCGCCGCGTGTATCAATGCGGAAACGGTCGTCGGACCGGCCATCGCATCCGGTAACCAATCCTGCAGCGGGAACTGTGCGCTCTTTCCGATCACACCGCCGAACAGTAACAGTGCTCCGAGGATCACCATGCCTGTTTCCGCCGAAGCTATGTTGGCAGCGTCGAAGACGACGGTGAAGTCCAGACTGGTGAACGTCCACAGCAGGACGAACAGGCCGGCCATGAAACATACGTCGCCTAAGCGCGTTACAAGGAACGCTTTCTTGGCGGCGGACGCGGCCTTCATTGAAGCTTCGTCGCCCTCCGGGTGCTTGTAGCTCCAGAATCCTATGAGCAGGTATGAGCACACACCCATTATCTCCCAGAAGATGAACATCTCCAGGAAGTTGCTTGATAATACCAGACCAAGCATGCCCGCCAGGAATAATGATATCTCTGCGTAATACCTTCTCTTCTTCTTTCCCTCGCCGCCCATGTATCCTATCGAATACACGAATATCAGCATTGATATGAACGACGAGAACAGCATCATCACGCACGTCAGACTGTCAATGTAGATACCGAAGTTCAGTTCGTACGAACCGAACGCCAGCCACTTGATCGACGCAACGTACGGTTGGCTTGTCGAGTAAAGGTCCCCTGTTAAGTATGCGTATGAAACGACGCCGGAGAGAGCGAACGCTGCGACCGCCGAAAGAACGGCTATCGCGGTCCCTCCTCCTTTGAATTTATTACCGAAGAATCCGACCACTACGAACGCGAGCAGCGGTATCAACGGTATAAGCCAAGCATAATCCAATATGATCTCTAATCCCAACTTCCCCCCACCTGATCGTCATGTCGTCTACGCTGGTCGTCTTCCTCACCTTGTATGCATGCAGTAATACTGCAATACCTACGCCCACCTCTGCGGCGGCGACGGATATCGACATTATTACGAACACCTCTGCCAAAGGCTCACCGATACCTGACGCAAATGCGATGAAGTTCATGTTCGCCGCATTCAGCATCAATTCGATACACATCAGTATGACGATACCGTTGGATTTTATCAGCAGACCTACCAGACCGATCGCGAACAGTATCGCCGACAGCAGAAGGAAGAACTCAATCGGAATCATCTTCATCATCCTCCTTTGCTATGTAGACACCGCCTATTATCGCGCCGAACATCATCAGCGCCAGCACGATCAGCACCGGTCCGTACACCTCGAACATCTGATAGTTGATCGATGTGTCATCAAGTTCCCCTCCTTCCGGAGTGTCCGGACTGAACGGTGCACCTTCTCTGTCACCGTCCGTGTTCAGATCTTCGGACCACGTACCGGTGATCACCGCAGCTGCGAATATCACGAGTATCGCGGCACCGAGCACCAGGCCTATCGCTTTCCCGGCCTTATTCATTGCCATCATCCTCCTTTATGATGATCTGGGTCCTTGTAAGCATAATACTGAAGACGAATACTATCGTCACAGCGCCCACGTAGACCATCAATTGTACAACACCCACGAACTCAGCCTCCAGGAAGAAGTATGTCACCGCGATGCAGACCGCCACGAGGGCGAGATAGAACGCACTGTGCACCACTTCTTTCGATATCACCACGAATATCGCCGATGCCGTTGTAATTACCATGAGTATCAGGAACGCGATCGCGTCCGGATTCGTCACGATGTAAGACCAGGCATCGAATATCAGGTTTATCACGCTGTTGATAAATGAGTCCACGCCCGACAGAATCCCCATCACAGCACCTCCTTTATTGTTATCGCATCCTTAGGACACACGTCCATGCATTTCTCGCAGCATACACATCTGTCGTTGTCAAATCTCGGAAGCTTTATCGGCTTTCCTTTATCGTTCACTCCGGCCTCATACATCTCCACCGCATCCGTAGGGCATACTTTTGCACATCTTTGGCAGCTTATGCACAGCTTCGCGTGGAGTTCCGGCCGGTCCACTGAATAGAACGCAACATTCTTTCCCGTTTCCCCTCTTTTTACATCGGAGAGGAGCCGTTCCTCGAGGTGCACTTCCATCATCTCGGTGGCGTTGGGCCATGCGAGCTTGCGCGGTCCGTATACCAGTTCCTCTCGCGTGTATGCCGCAAGTTCATAATCCGGCGTTACGATCATCGCATTCACAGGGCAGTATTCTGCGCAGTACCCGCACATCATGCATCTTCCGAGGAAGACCTGCGGCCTCTGCACCGTTTTTCCGTTATCGTCAGCATCGACGATATCGATGCACTTGGTCGGGCACATACGTTCGCATATGCCGCATCCTATACATTTTTCGAACTTAAGACCGGGCCTTCCCCTGTAATTATCCGGGATCCACTCCTTTTCGTACGGATACATTATCGTCACCGGACGATGGAGCGTGGTCTTGAACATTTTCTTCAGGGTCACCCACATCGGCTTCAGGACCCACAGTGATCTCCAGGCCTTCTTCGGATATTTATCCAAATACTTCAGCGGCATTACAACCACCCTCCGTATGTTATCACCGCAGCGATCACAAGGTTGATCACCGACAGCGGCAGCAATACTTTCCAGCCTATGTTCAGGATCTGGTCGGTCCTGACACGGCAGTGCGCCGCCCTGACCCATATGAACACGAAGAACACAAGGAACACCTTGAGCAGGAACACTATCTCGGGCAGCCAATCCTGCTGCATGCCGACGTCAAAGAACGGAAGGTACCATCCTCCCAGGAAGAGTATGACGATAAGCGCGCACGCAACGTAGCCTCTGAAATAGTCGCCTAACATTATAAGCCCCCATTTCATACCGCTGTACTCGGTCTGCCATCCTTCCACCAGTTCCGCCTCCGCTTCCGGAAGGTCGAATGGTATGCGTTCCGCCTCCGCTATCGCAGCGACTATGAACACTAAGAAACCAAGGATCTGCGGTATTATGAACCACATTGTTTCCGCCTGCATGTTCACAATATCGTTTATATTGAAACTTCCCGCCATCAGCGCAACGGACGCGAAGACCAGTAATATCGGAACTTCATATGATATCATCTGAGCTGCCGCCCTCATGCCTCCCAGCAACGAATACTTGTTGTTCTGCGCCCATCCTGCGACCAATATCATGAACGGTGCGATCGCGAACAGCCCGAATATCAACAGAAGACCTGTGTTATAGTCAACGATGAACCATCTGTGGCTGAGCGGGATCATACACGCTAACAGTACGGACGTTCCGATGACGAGGGTCAGTGCCCACATGTATCCCTTCTTGTCCGCCTTGTCAGGCGTTATGTTCTCTTTCAGGAACGTTTTGAGACCGTCGGCAAGGTTCTGCAGATATCCGAGCGGACCGATGCGCGTTGCCCTTCGGTCCATCATCCTTCCGAGGACCTTACGTTCCTCCCATATCATTGTCAGATTAATGAGGAACGCGACCGCGAATATCACGACCACCATGAACACTATCGCGAAGAAGTTCGAAAGCAGGTCGCTTGATATCAGTGTGACGGAAAATCCGTTGCCCGGGAATATCAAATTGATCAGCCATGCCAGCGCTCCGCCGATCAGTTCCCAGAGCTTGTATCCTATGTCATACGGCAAATTGTAAACTTTGTACGCATAGAACTCGTTGAGCATCGGATCATTGAACTTTACCCAATCTAATATGCTGCTGTACCCCATGGTATCACCTGTCCGTCTCCCCCAGACACATGTCCAGCGTTCCCATGATGGCAGGGATGTCCGCGATCCTCACACCTTCCACGAAGTGTTTCGATGCTGACACGTTCACAAATATCGGGCTTCTTACTTTCAGGCGGTACGGTTTGTCGGTACCGTCTGAGATCAGGTACATCAGACTTTCGCCTCTCGGGTCCTCGAGCCGTGCGAAGTGTGTGCCTGCAGGTACCTTTCTTGGCACTTTGAATCTTACGGGGTCCGTTCTCGGCAGCCCCTTGAGCTTTACCATCGCCTGCCTTATTATCTCGCAGCTTTGGAACATCTCCTCTATCCTGACCGCATATCTTGCATACGCATCCCCGTCCTTTGAGACCGCCACCTCCCAATCGAGCTGGTCATAATTGCAGTACGGGTCGTCGCGCCTTATATCGAAGTCCACGCCGCTTCCCCTCATGACCGGTCCTGTGAGACCGTAATTGGCCGCATCCTTGCGGTTTATGACGCCGACGCCCCTCATCCTCGAAAGGAATATGGACGAACCGTCCATCATTGCGACTATCTCCCACATCACCTTCTCGAAGCGGTCTACGACCCTCATACAATCCCTTTCGAATAAGTAGGGCATGTCATTCCTTACCCCTCCTATGCGCGGATAGTTCGTCGTCAGCCTTTGACCGCATAACTTTACGTTGAGATCAAGGAAAAATTCTCTTTCCCTGAGCGCCCAAAGGAATATTGTCAGGTTCCCGAGGTCGGTGCCCATGGCGGCCAGCCACATCAGGTGCGACTGTATCCTGCATATCTCGTCGGCAATGACGCGCAGATATTTCGCGCGGTCCGAGAGTTCAACTTCCAGGGCCTCCTCCACTACTTTACAGTAAACGTGCGCCCATGTCATTGATGCCGAATAGCACAAACGGTCGGCCATCGGTATGATCAAAGGATACGTCCTGTTCTCGCATTCCTTTTCCCAGCCGCGGTGCAGATATCCTACGACCGGTTCTGCCTCTTTGACTATCTCTCCGTCCGCCCTTATCTTTAATGTCCACAATCCGTGCGAGAACGGGTGCTGCGGCCCCATTGTTATCCACATGTCCGCCATTATTGCTGCCCCCTTAGTTTGTAGGACTTCCTGAACGGGAAGAACTCGTAGTTCTGCGGTGTTAGTAACCGTTCCAGTTTCGGATGCCCGTCGAATATTATCCCGAATAATTCGTATGTCTCGCGTTCATGCCAGTCCGCGCCCTCCCAAATAAGTGCGACGGAATCTATGTGCGGATCGTCGTTCGGAACGTCCACGGTTATTTCGACCATCACGCCGTTGCTGTAGTTCGACAGATGGTAGACCACCTGTAAATGGTCCACCCAGTCCACGCCGCAGACCGATGATGCCTGTTCGAAATTAAGGGCGTCCCGCAAATATTTGCATACTCCGTGTATAGCTTCTCTGTCGCAATTAAAATGGACTCTGCGCGGCGCCACCTTTCTTACGGTGATGTTGGGAGAGAACACCCTTGTCACATCCCCTGCGATATGCTCTACGGAAGGAGCTTCAATGAAATCTTTTGTATCCACCATGCTCAGTCCTCCATGAACACTCCTCTTTCGAAGTAACTCGTTATCTTCTGCTGGAGTAACATAAAACCGTCGATCATCGCATCCGGCTTTGCCGGGCATCCGGGGATATAAATATCCACCGGCACTATCTGGTCCGTCCCCTGGACGATGTTGTACGAGTCATACCAGGGACCTCCGGATATGGCGCATTCGCCCATCGCCACCACCCACTTGGGCGCAGGCATCTGCTCATAAAGCCTCCTTATGTCTGGACGCAGTTTTTTGGATATCCACCCGTTTATCAGAAGCACGTCGGTCTGTCTGGGGCTCGAACGGTATATCGTTCCCAAACGTTCCGCGTCGTATTTCGTGTTGGATGCCGCTGCCATTTCCAGCGCGCAGCATGCCAGCCCGAAATGTAACGGGTGTATAGAATTTTTCATAGCCCATGTCCATATCGGCCCCGTGAGACCGTCCACGATCCTCTTTGTTCCGGCACTAAGCATGTTGTTGATCATCGCCGATGACCATGACATGAATTCACCTGCGCTCATCGCGACAGCGTGCGGATACAGACTCATATCCATATCTTTCCCTCCCTTTTCAGCGCATATGCGACACCGATCATAAGGATCGCAAGGAACACGATGACCCACGATTTTGCCGTTAACGATAGGTCTGTGAACACTACCGCCCATAGCATGAGGAATGTCGCCACAAGATCAAAAACCACGAAAATGATACCGAATACGTAGTATTGGAACTTGAACTGGACACGCGCATCACCTATCGGCTCGGAACCGCACTCATATGTGGTGTCCCTCCATTGCGATGGTCTGTTCGGTCTGAAAAATCTGGAGAAGAACCACGCTAGCGGAGAGAACGCGATAGCGACTACCGCGAGGACCACTAAGGGTAGGTATTCTGCAATTAATGACATTGAATCGGTCATGTCTTGTAATTATATAAAAGTTCCACGAAAAAATTATTTTTCGCGCGTTGCATATGATTAATAATATGTGAAACGTTACTTGCAGGGGCAGGATTTATTAACGGACACCGCAATCGCGCATCCGGTGCAATTAATGAGCAAAAAGATCGGATTCATAGGCGCTGGCAACATGGCCGAAGCATTGATGAAGGGCGTCATATCCACAGGACTTTACACAGCTGATGAGATAACGGCGAGCGAAGTGTACGAGCCCCGAAGGAAGTACATAAAAGATACGCTGAATGTGGATGTTCATGCGGACAATGTAAAAGTTGCGAAAGCCGCGAAATTCATAGTGCTTGCGGTTAAACCGCAGCAGGTGAAAGAGGCACTCGCGTCAATGAAAGGGCATCTGACCAAGGAACATCTGATCATGTCGATAGCTGCAGGGGTCACCACTGCAACCTTGGAATATAATGAGCCAGCATGTCGTTTTGTGCGTGTTATGCCCAATCAGCCGTGCATGGTATTGGCATCCGCATCCGCATTTTCGCGCGGTTCTGCGGCAACTTCCGAGGACTGTGCGCTTGTTGATAAGGTTTTGAAAGCGGTAGGTGTTTCCTACGAGGTGAACGAGGACCTTTTGGACGCCGTGACCGGACTGAGCGGCAGCGGGCCCGCCTATGCGTACATGATCATCGAGGCGCTCTCCGACGGCGGGGTGCTCATGGGACTTCCGAGGGACGTTTCCACGAAGCTTGCTGCGCAGACATTGCTGGGTGCCGCCAAAACGATACTGGAAACAGGAGAACAGCCGGGAAAGATGAAGGACATCGTATGCTCTCCGGGAGGAACGACCATCGAGGCTGTGAAAGTATTGGAGGACTGCGGCCTCAGGTCTGCGCTTATAAATGCTGTGGAAGCGGCCGCGATGAGATCCAAGGAACTGGGAAAAAAGTGATCATCTTTTCCTGAATGCACCCTTTATCATCCCGATGATGATGCGCGGCGAATTCGACCATACCGATCCCGTTTTCCATTCGATGTCGTCCTTATTGCATACGGTCGAGTGCATTAACTTCTCTCCTTCTTCCTTTATCGACCATAATTCCTTCTCGCGCTCGCGCGTGTCGTTAATTAACAGAATATCATCTATTCTTTTCAGCATCATCTTTGCCGTGTTCGTTCTTTCGACCCGCGATGCGTACATCTCATCCGACGACCGTCCGCATTCGTGCTCCTCGTACGCCAATCTTAACGCTGCATCATATGACGTTTCCGCGATCTCGTCACGGGTCATCCATTTTGTCTCATACGAAAGGACATGTTTCCATGACGGATTGTCCAATAATCGTCTATGCTCCTCCAGCGTTCTGGCGAAAAATCTGTATCCCCATCTTTCCGGGTCTTCGAACGCTCTGCTTCCGGGATCCACGAACGGGGCGAACGGGGCGTTATAAATGAACAAATTATCCTTTTTATCAACGATGCTCCATAACTTCTTCGCCGCTCCGGCACTTTCGATCGCTGACCCGCGGGTCTGTCCAGGGAGGCCGGTCATATAGAACAGATCGAACCTTCCGCATCCGTTGGCGAACGCGTTCTGTATCGTTCTTTCGATGGATGCGTTATCATAATTCCTTCCTGTGGCGTAACGCACCGGTTCGTCGTGCGAGCCGGGAGAGAACTCCATTGTGTATTCTTCCAGAGAATTGTTCGCCATTTCATAAAATTCCTCGCCTGCGGGCGTGAACAGCTCGAGGACCACATGATTCTTTATCTTCCGTTCTTTTATTTCTTTGAAGAGGCGTTCCGCATATCCGTTGCCTGCCTGCCTCAGATCTCCGACGACGAATATGGGCGACCTCAGATAATCCTGTATGATGCTCATATCCTCCGCGACCTTTTCCGGGCTTCTGAATGCCGGGCGGTCACGGCATAATATCCTGGCATTGGCGAAGCTTGAGCCTCCGCATTCGGCACAGTTGTGCGAACACCCTCTTACCGTAAAAACAGATGTTAACGGCAGCTTGTCCCAATTCAGCCACGGAAGGGCGCTTTTGAGGTCCCTGTGCCTTATCACATTCTTTATCACCGTTCCGTAATCGAATCTCAGCCAGTCCAGATCATCCGGGATGAATGATATATTGTTCGTGTGCATCCTGCCGTCCTTGTCCTTCCATGTTAAATTCGGAACATCCGACAGGTCTCCGCCTTTTGTGAGCACGTCCATGAGCTTTATGTGCGGTATCTCGGTGGACTCGCCGCGCATCACCATATCGACCTCCGGCCTTCTTATCAGTTCTTCGTGGAAGTATGATGATGTGAACCCTCCCAATTCGACGATCGAATCCGGATGATACTTTTTCACAAGCTTTGCAACTTCGAGTGCGCCGTGCGCATGCGGCATCCAGTGCAGGTCTATTGCAAAAACCTTGGCATCAAGTTTCTCTATCATCCGTTCCGCGCTGAATTTGCTGCTTTGGAGCATCCTGACCGCGAGATTGACTATGCGCGTTCTGTATCCAGCTGCCTCCAGATGCGCCGATATCGTCATGAAACCTATGGGATACATCTCGAATACCGGCGATGACGGAATGACGTCGCTCACAGGCCCGTAGAATATCGGTTTTTTCCGGAAGTCGTACACGCTCGGCGCGTGCAGGAATATTATGTCTGCGGCCATTTCCGTTCCCACTAACATTGTTCTGTATTTATTATTGTCCGAACCTTCTGGAACGCTGCTGGTATGATCTTATCGCACGCATGAAGTCCATTTTCCTGAATCCCGGCCAGTATACGTCCGCAAAATATAATTCCGAATAGGCAAGCTGCCACAGCAGGAAATTTGATACGCGCAGTTCGCCGGATGTCCTCAGCACAAGATCCGGATCGGGGAGCCCGGGCGAGTACATGTGGTCGGATATCAGCGATTCGCTGATATCTTCGATCTTAAGTTCATCGCATTTCACTTTCTGCGCTATGTTCCTTATCGCATCCCTTATCTCTTGCCTTCCGCTGTACGCTATCGCCATGTTCAGATAGAACTCTGAATAACCGGAGGTGGATTCCTCTGCGTGCCTTACCGCCTCCGCGACGTTGTCGGGCATCATGCTTATGTCGCCGATGACCTTCAGTTTGACGCGGTTCCTGTGTATCCGTTCATCTTTCGAAAAATCGATGAGCGTCCTTTCCAGAAGGTCCATTAAGAACTCTACTTCCTCTTCCTTCCTTGAAAAGTTCTCTGTTGAGAATGCGTACACCGTGATCACCCGTACGCCGAGATCGACGCACCAATCCAGCATCTCCTCGAGTTTCTCTTTTCCTTTGAGATGTCCCTGAGTGATGTCCGCCTTTAGCGTCTCTTCCGCATACCTCCGGTTGCCGTCCATTATTACCGCTACGTGCTTAGGTATGCGGCCCTGCTTCACTTCCTTTTCAAGCTTTTGCTCATAGCGGCCGTATGCCGTCCCTTTGAGGATATCCTGTATCGCCATCAGACAAAGTCCTCCGGGACGCCGGCCGCCCGTATGCCCAGATCAAAACATCCGATCGCCGCCACGGCACCGATCGTTCCCTTCTTTCCTGTTATCTCGAAAACGCGGACGCCGCATTTTTCTGCGACCCTGAGCGCATCATCCACTTCGTATATCGTCCGTTTGGCGTCCCATCCGAACTCCTCGAGCTCTTTCGGAATCCTTAATCCTTCGAAAACGGTCATAACGGTCTCCGAGGAGTATGTGTTGTCGGCCATGTACTTCCTGGCGAAATCCACCAGCTTTTCAATCTCATCCGGCCTTACTGCGAACGCTACGGCCGTGGAACAGCAGTTTGTCGTTTTGTTAGGGACTTTCGGGTTAAGCTGTATTATCTTGTGGTCAAGATACCGTCCTACCGGACAATCTCTTCCGAACTTCATCATCGTCACCCATGACGCTCCCTTTTCTTTTGTATCGGTGTCGTCCACACCGACGATAACGCGCACCATCTTCGGTGTTATTATCTCCACTTCGGCACGATGCGCTCCGCCTATCTTGAAATCGTCTGGGTATATTGTTTCTATGACGTCGTCGCATTGCGGTATGCATGCCCCTATCCCGACGGTCGCGCCCGCAAGGCCCATCCATTTTGTGTGCACCCGATCTCCTTTCACAAGCAGCGAATATATTCCTTGTCCGCCCATTTCCGATGAGACGGGGCCGAAATTCATCGGCGCTTCGCCGATGAGGGCATCCATTATTATTGTGGCACCATCGTTGCGTATGTCCTTCAATACCCCTCCGGTCCTTTTTCTGTTGACTATGTCCCATTCGACCGGACCGCGTGAAACGCATTTTTCGATTATCTGTGCAACGCCGTTCTCCTCATCGACCATTGTAAAGAAACCTTGACAGAACAGCTTACCGTACTTCTCCCTGACCTGGTCAGGTCTGAGTGTCGTTGGCATTTCATACCCTCACTCTGATGCGTATTCTTTGGGGTCTGCGATCTCCAGACAGTCCGGGGGCACCTCTTTGGCAAGGAACACAGTTTTTCCTGCTTTTCCTATGTCTAAGCCTGCATCGAATACTGCGTCTGCATCTATCACCAGTATTATCGGATTCGGAACGCGTACCTTCCCGGCCCTCATCGCATCATCGTACGTCAGCGAAAGGTGCACCATCGAGCGGTCGGACGGTAAAAGGCCCACTTCGAGTATTATATCCACCTCTTCCTCCGTGGTCGGGAAGAACAGTTCCGCGGGCACGTCGTCCGTCGGCAGATCGAGGTCCAGCGGTATCGAGTGACCGTACGTTGCTCTTACCATATCGCCGGAGATCTGATACCTTCCCTTCGGATCGGTCTCCACCAGCGCGATGATATGGTGCGGCCTCAGCCAGTGCATACGGTTGTTGCCTTCTTTTATTATGAAGACCATCTCACGCATTCTCACGAACCCTTGTTCATCCATCTCCGGGTTGAATTTTCCGTGCCGGAGTATACCTGCGATCGTTCTCCCAAGCCTCTCAACCTCGGAATCGTTCATTAGGAACTTACCGGGCTCACCGCATACCGGGCATATCTCGTCTCTGTAGTATCCGTGCGCTTCACATTCTTTCATCATATTATCACCTATGAGCGTTATTTTATCGACCGTTCCGCGGCCGTTACAGTATTGAACATCAGCATGCATATCGTCATCGGGCCCACGCCTCCCGGCACCGGAGTTATTGCTGACGCGATGTTCTTAACATTTTCAAAGTCCACGTCGCCGACAAGTCTTGATCCCTTTTCTGTTGTCGGGTCATCTATCCTGTTCGTTCCCACATCAATAACGACGGCCCCCTCTTTTACCATATCCTTCGTTATGAACCTTGCTTTTCCGATCGCAACTATCAGTATGTCGGCGCGGCGCGTGTGCTCTTGGATATCCTTGGTCCTTGAATGCACGACCGTTACCGTTGCGTCGGCACCTTTCCCCTTCTGCATGAGCATCGCCGCCATCGGTTTTCCGACGATGTTGCTTCTTCCCACGATAACGACATGCTTTCCGGCAATGTCGATATTGCTGCGTATCAGCATCTGCTGCACGCCTGCCGGTGTCGCCGGCAGGAACATCGGATCGCCGATCAACATACGTCCGACGTTCTGCGGATGGAATCCGTCCACATCCTTTTTCGGATCTATTGCGTTTATCACCTTATCTTCGTCGATGTGCTTGGGAAGCGGCAATTGTATCAAAAAACCGTGTATCTTGCTGTCATTGTTCAGCTCGTCAACCTTTTTCAGAAGATCTTTCTCCGATGTGTCGGCTGGAACTACTATAGTAACAGAATGCATTCCCAGCTCTTCGCATTTCTTTCCTTTCATTCTTACGTAAACCTGCGAAGCGGGATCCTCTCCCACGAGAACTACTGCCAGCCCCGGTACTGTCCCTTTTGACCTAAGCGCAGCTATCCTTTCCTTTAACTCACCGTATATCGACAATGATATCTCATTACCGCTTATCAGCCCGGACACCAAACCTATACCGTGTGGACATTGTCCTTACGGTATTAATATTCTCACGCGCCCGCGCCTGTTTAAAACAAACAGAATCATGCCGAAGCGCGGAAAATCGTGATATGTGCACGATATGACGGACAGCATATGCGTGAACAAAAAGAATGTAAGCGAATTGTCCGATAGAGGTACGATGGAGCGCAGCGTGCGTATAACAAGAGCGGAAAAGAAAGATCTGCGGGCGATACTTGAGCTGCAGTATCTCGCCTATCGGCAACATGCGGTCATATACAGCGACACCTACATACGGGCGCTTATGCAGACGCTCGATGATATCGAGACAGAATTCGAGAACTGCATCTTTCTCAAAGCTGTGAACGGTGACGGCGACATCATCGGTTCTGTTCGTGCATATGCTGAGAACGGAACATTATTCATCGGAAGGCTCATGGTGCATCCGGAACTTCAGGGAAAGGGCATCGGCACTGAACTTCTGAGTTCTATCGAACATGCGTGCCCTCAGGAACGCTGTGAGCTCTTCACCGGTATGAAAAGCTATGACAACATAAGATTCTACGAACGGTCAGGATATAATAAATTCAAAGAAGAGAATGTCAGGCCCGGTATGACGCTGGTGTACATGCAGAAATGATCATATCACATCTATCATCCGGGCTGCTTTGAAACCGCTGTCCAGGAGATCTGTTATTATTTTCCTGACGTTGTCCGCATTCCTTTTCCTTTGACCGCTGTTCATCATCCCGTCGGATCTTGATTCAACGATGTGCCAGCTGTGCGTTGCTATCACAAAAACACCATCATTCAGGGTCCCGGCCATCTCTGTGTATTCGTCATATGTTCGCTTGTTCTCATGCATCGGCCAAAGATACGCCGTTATCTTTTTGCCGTTCCTGTCCGTGCCCGTTGGTACGAGGATCTCCTTCATCCCGTTGCCGAGGTCGTACGGACCGAATGTGCCGCCGATCACACCGTATAATGATGAATCGTACACCGCGCCGGCGCCCGCCGCCGCGTTCATTATTCTTTCATCCGTGCGCATATACGGCGCCCTGAACCCCTTGGGAGCGGTGCCCGTCCTGTCCTTTATGATGTCAGAGGACGTTCTCATTATGTTGTTCAGCGTATCGTCCGACAATCGGATCCCGGATACTTCGCCTGTCATGTCCTCATGATCTAGACCATGCATCGCAACTTCGTTCTTCCCGAACTGGACGTCGATGTTCCTCAGGGTTGTCGCTTCGGTGAAAAATGTACCATTTATGCCGATGTCGTTCATCATATCAAGTATGATATTAACGCCGGCCTCCGATGATGTGAACCTTGCGTCATCGGAATGCAGCGATACCGCCTCCGTTCTGTTGGGAACGCATTCGTTGACGTCGCGGTCAACGTCTACGGTGAAACACAATCTTCTCGTCATATGCTCTTCAGTGCCGACGGGTTTGGTACTTTCTTTATCAGCATGCCCTCGATGTCCATTGGTTCCAATTTTATTGCGAGGTCCCTGGCGCGGTCCGCCTTTGCCTGGTTGTCCGCATATATCTGGAACAGCATCTCGCCTTTTTCCGCCCTTTGGCCTTTCTTTCTGAATAACAGTATCCCGGCGCCTTTGTCCGATGGCGCGCCTGCCGCCCTTGCGATCGTCACAAGGTCCTTGTTCTTTATGTGGTGCACATAGCCCGATCTTACCGCCCTGACCTCATGCATAAAATTTCCAAGAACGATATCATCGGACGTCAGGTCCTTTTTGCCGCCCTGAGCCTCCACTATCTGTCTGAACTTCGCTAACGCTTGCCCTGATGACAAGATCTCTCTTGCTTTCGTGGGTCCGTCGGGTATGCCTCCCATCTCCAGTATCATTCCCGCGAGATCGCATGCCTTTTCCACAACACTCGCCGGGTGGGCGTTCCCTTCAAGGATCTTTATGCACTCGCGTGCTTCCAGTGCAGGACCTATGGCATTCCCTACCGGCTGATCGCCGTACGTGATCGCACATTCTGTTCTTATTCCGAGCAGCGTGCCCAGTTCCATCAGGTCCCGCGCATACTCTCTCGCTTCCTCCAGTGTCTTCACCTTTGTGCCTGTTCCCATCGGTATGTCGACGAGAAGATGCGTGGCGCTTATCGCCAGTTTTTTGCTCAGTATCGACGCGAGCATCTGTGCCCTCGGGTTGATGCCTAACGGATACTCGATGTCTATGACCATATCATCCACGGGAGCGATGTTCATCGAACCGCCCCACGCCATGACCCCGCCGATCTTTTCCGAGATCTTTTTTAATTCTGATGCTTTCAGTTCCACATTGCAAAATACTTCAACAAAATCAGATGTGCCGCATGCGCTGCTTATCGCGCGTGATGACGTTTTCGGTATCATGAGGCCTGCTGAGGCCACTATTGCGACGACAACGGGTGTTATTTTGTTCCCCGGCACTCCGCCCAAGCTGTGAAAATCGAACACGGGGGTTCGATCGAATGTTATCTTTTCTCCGGTGTTCACCATCGACTGCGTGAAAAATGCTATCTCTTCCGTATCCATGCCGTTTATCTGCAGCGCGGTGAGCCATGCGGATATCTCTATCTTTGATAATTTTCCGTCAAGTATATCGAAAACGATCTCGTTTATCTCATCCCTCGTTAATTTTACCGAATCCATCTTCTTCCTTATGCTCCTGACGGATTCCGGCTTTGGTGAATATACTACTTCGATCTCTTTGCCCACTTCCGCGCCTATCTTGGATATTATTGCTTTGGGTATCAGTATCTCGCCTTTCTTCACCAGCGAATCTGATATCGCCACAACGATCACCTGCGACGTCTTTGCGTCGAGTCTCACGCGGTCCATCTGCTTCACGCCTAGTTCCCTGCAGTCGTCCCCGCGTATCACGACACGCGGCTCCGAAGCGTCCACATCATATAATCTCACTTTAAGTTTCATCTGTATCCCCACAGTTCTAATGCTATTTTTAATTCCGGGTGCGTCTTTGCATATTCGTCCAGCGGTATCCCGAGGAACGCCGCATCGACGGCCTGCGACATGCCCATCGCTCCTTTCCGTACACCTCCCGGATGTCCGGCGACGCCTCCTCCCGCCTGTATCTGAACGTCCATGCTGCCTGCGGCCTCGATTATCCTGTCCACCATTCCCGGGCTTACGCCTCCGGAGCAGACTGGCATCACCGTCTTGTATCCTACTGATCTGTCGAAGCATGAATCTATGTTGTCGCGGTCCCCGCTCGGGTCGCCTTCCATTTTACCTATTCCGAGAGTTCCGACGTGCACTGCGTCACCGCCGCACATGCGGCAAAGTTTTGCGATCGGTAACATTGCTATCCCGTGTAACGGATCACGTGTCATCGCGCCATGCATTGTTCTGTGTATATGCAATGGTACCTTTATCGAACGGTCCTCGGCGAGCGCCTGGATCGCAGCGAACCCTGCGGTCAGAACATCCACCATGATCTGCTTCGCGCCCCACGCCTGCGCTTTCTCCGCGACCTCGATTATTTTATGGCCGCTTGTGCTTATGTTGATCGCGTGCAGCATCCTGTGCCCTTCGCTCTTCAGCTTGTCGAGCGATTCCGCTATCGCAACGGTCCTGTCCTCAAGCGGGCAGAACTTTTGGTTCACGAGCGTCTCATCATCCTTGCTGTTCGTCAGCCCTCCTTTTCCTGATTCGTATACGTATTTGGCGGTGTCCTTCGGTGACAGTCCTATCTTTGGTTTTACGATCGTTCCGACCAGCGGTTTTTCCGGACGTTTCAATATCTTCCGCAATCCCGCTATGCCGAACCTCGGCCCCGGGAACTCTTTTCTTATTGATTTAGGGAAGAACGCATCCTCCAATCGTATCTTATCTATTGAATGGAGGCCGAAGAGATTGCCTGCGATGATACTGAGTATCTGCGGCACCGCGCCGACATCCATAGAAAAATCAGCGACTGGGTATGCTAATGTCACTACATTACCGTCTATGCCGATCACACGCCCTCCATACTTTTCGAACGTCTTTCTTTCCAATGTTGATATTCCTGTCCATGTCCCCGTTGTCTGTTCCGCCGCTAACGATTCCGCAGCCTTCTTCATCGGAAGGTCTGTCGTTATTCGGTATGTGCATATCAGATACTTATCCGGGTCCACTTTCTCTCCCAAATGCAAATATGAGAACTCTTCCATCTTTTTCACCTCATTTGAACTCGATCTCACCGAACTGCTGTACCATTATCTCATACACGGAGCCGGGACTTACGATCCCTCTCTCCGTGACTATGCCGTCAATGTATCTTGCCGGTGTGGAATCGAATACCGGATTGAAAACTTTCACCGAATCCGGCACCTCTCCCTTCCTCACTATTTCGCTTATATCTCGTTCTTCGATCGTCACCATGTCACCGAACAACGTTTGCGGCGATATCTTGTACGTTTCGCCGCATACGACGAACGGTACGCGCGATTCGTAAGCGGCAAGCGCTAACTGTGACGTTCCTATTTTGTTTATCACTGCGCCGTTGGAGGTTATCGTATCTGAACCGACAATGACGATGTCTATCCTTTTCATCACGGAACGGACGGCGCTGTCTATTATCATCGTAACGTCGATACCTTCCTTCGCCAGTTCGTTCACTGTGAGTATACCTTGCCTCCATGGCCTCGATTCCGTTGCGTAAACTTTTATTTTCTTTCCGCTCCTGTGCGCAACTTTAATGCACTCGAGCGCTGCGCTGCTGTTACAATGTGTCAATATCGTGGCGCCGTCCTTGATCCTTCTTGATCCTATTACCCCTATCTTTTCGACCGCTTCGTTCGATGCCCTGATGAAATCGTCAGAATTCCTTATCAGCAATTCTTTCGCTTCTTTGACATCCGTACATTTGTCAAATCCTTTGAGGGTGAACTGTATCCCGTTCAGCAATGAGACGGCGGTGGGCCTTGACGCAAGGAGCTTGTCTTTTGCGGTCTTGATATCCGACCTCATTTCGTCTATATTTTTCCACTTCTGCGATCTTGCCATGTCTCCTATCGCCGCAGCGCCCGCACGTGCTATGCGTCCCGCGCCGCGTATCTCCATGTCCTTTATCGCTTTGACAGTGTCGTCAACGTTCATTCTGATCTCCATGCAATCGCAGGGATGCGTTAAAAAACCATCGAACGTTATTTTTATCATTCATTTGAGAAAGATGTCATTTATTATCCGTCTCGCTTCATCCGTCCCGTATAATAGGTACACAGCACCGATGACCGCTTCAAAAGCGTCCGCACGCATTATGTCCTCCACAATGTTGTCCTTTGTGCGCTTTTCCTTATGGCCTTCGCCCACACGGAGGCAGCCGTCTATGTCTACTTCCTTTTCAATGATCCGCAAAGAGATGTTCTTATTGCATACTATCTCCTTTTTCAGTTCCGTCATGGCGCCTTCGGTCAGATCCGTGTTACGGTAGATATGCTCGCATACGATCATATCCATTACTGCGTCTCCCAAGAACTCCAGCCTTTCGTACGATCCGACGATCATATTTCGGGATGCCTCCTCGTTCGCATAACTGTCATGCGTTAACGCGATATCGAACATCTTCAGCTCTTCATCGGTCACATTCCTTCTGTCGAAAGGATAAGACGCCAGGAATTCCCTTAATTTCATCTCTCTGCTGC
Source organism: Methanomassiliicoccaceae archaeon (assembly GCA_031260545.1). Taxonomy (GTDB): domain Archaea; phylum Thermoplasmatota; class Thermoplasmata; order Methanomassiliicoccales; family Methanomethylophilaceae; genus Methanomicula. The sequence goes on from JAIRJQ010000026.1 coordinate 33,137, forward strand.
GCTGCAAGATAATCGTACGGTCACTGCATACAAACAATATAATTTTCATCCTGCGGACGTGTTACGGCATAAAACAATTCCGACCCGACGGTAATGCGAACTGCTCATCATCTATGCTGCGCCGCGATGTCTTTGTACGGTCGCTGATCACGAAGAATGTGATCGTCTCCCGCGGGAACATGCAGAATGCGGGATGGAGTAAAGCTGTCAGAAAAAATTAAAGGACGGGGGGCCGCCCCCGCCGTTGTTTCACTTGTTGCTCTTTGCTGCAGTGAAGTCCACCTTTGTCCTCTTGTGCCTGACCTCGGTCGTGACCTCCTGCTCATTCACGGCGTAACCGTCGGCGGATACTTTGATAACGACCGTCGATCTCTTGGACACCGGTATCTCATATCTTCCGTTGGATTCGGCCCTCACCGGCTTTTTTGCCTTTCCGTTCACAGTGTATGATATCACGGCGTTGCCTATGCCTTTCCCGTTGACTGTCACCGTTCCGAATATCGCCGGCCCCTCTCTGCACCACAACACGAAGAATATCGTGGCCCCGATGAGGACCAGTAATATCCACCAGTACTCCTTGTCCTCGTCTGAGAATATCGCCGTCAGGTCCAGGGACTCTGTTACCGTGACCCTGTAAACGGAGCCGGTCGTCCTCAGAATCGGTAATTCTATCCCTTCGATCGCGACCGCCCATGTCACTGTGCCGCGGGTCGCGGCCGCTATCTCGATGTCCGTTCCGTCGAGCACTTCTTTCTCCCAGGTCCCTTTGTCATCTATCATGAATGATCCTTCTTCAACGACCCTGCCGTTGTATCTCAGAGTGTAACTGAACTTCCTTCCTTCTTCGGACGTCACCGTGACCGTGTACCACGGATCGAGGCTCAGTACCATCTCGAAGTCCTGCGCCGCATCGGCGTCCATGTGGAACGTCAGGGGATCCGTCGGGAAACCGTCGAAGGGAACGACAGTGTAGCCGTATCTTTCCGTGTTCATTATCGAGACATTGGAACCGCTGGGCACCGTTATCGTATATTCGCCGTTCGTATCCGTGACGGCCGTTCCGGATGTTGTCGATCCTGTGTGTTCCGTTTTGTATGATATCGCAGCGCCCGATAACGGATCGCCGTTGTATGTGACGATGCCTGATATTGAGAATGTTTCCGCATCGCCGCTGCCTGATCCCTTGTGATGCTCCATCTCGAAATCGAGTGTCGCATTCCTGTCCATGTGCACAACTATCGGATCGCCCGGGAATGCCGGATGATCGGGATGCGGAGCAACGACGAAACCGTACTTGGTCACACCTGTTATTGTGACCGTGGAACCGCTGGGCACCCTTATGGTGTATTTGCCGTCATCGCCGGTGGATGTCGTTTCCTGCGTTACGTTTCCTTTGTATTCCACCGTATACGTTATCGTGACGTCCTTCATCCCTCCGGGGCCGGGGGCCGCGGAGTCATGCCATACCGTGCCGTTTATGTCGAATGCGGGAGGGTCGCCGCCGCTGCCGCCATCATGTTCCATGTCAAAGTCCAATGTGACGCTCCTGTCCATGTGTATGACTATCGGATCGCCCGGGAATGCCGGATGGTCCGGATGCTGAACAAGCGTGAAACCGTACTTGACCACATTTATTATTGTGACCGTGGAACCGCTCGGCACCGCTATCATGTACGCTCCGTCGACGGATGTCTGCACTGTTCCCGGTGTTGAGCTCAGTTCGCCGTAAAGGACATAGGTGTATGTCACCGTGACATCCTCCAAGCCTCCCGGTGATATCGAATCGTGCCACACCCTTCCTGATATCGTGAACAGATACGGTTCGCCCGTTGCGGGATCATCGTCCTCGTCGTGTACCAGTGTGAAGTCTATGTCCTCATGATCTTTGACCATTAACAATGAGATCGGAACATCGGCCGGATCGCTGAGGGCGAATCCGTATCTGTACACGTCCGTTATCTTCACCGTCGCACCGTTCGGCACGGTTATCGTATATATGCCGCCGTTGCCGGTGTATGTGCGAAGTCCCGTGGCGATACTGCCGTCCGCGTACATCACATCATATGTTATCCGAACGCCGTTCATCCCTCCGGGCGATATCGAATCGTGCCATACCGTCCCCGTCACGTAATATTCCACACCTGGATCGTATCGCATCGTGAAGTCCACGTCCTTATGGTCATCATATTCCATGAAGAACTCGAATCCTATCCATTCATTATCATCAAGAATGTACCCGTACTTCTCCACGCTCCTTATTATAACCGTGACACCGATCTTTACGCCGATCCTGTATCTGCCGTCGGCATCCGTCAGTATCGTGTGCTCGAACGTATAACCGTCATCATCCATCACGTAAGTTATCGTAACGCCCTCCATGCCTCCCAGCGGGCCGGTGACCTTACCTTCCACGTATGGTTCCAGATCCATATCGTGATACATATCGAAGTCCTGCACTATGTTGAAGTTCATGTGGAGGTCCATCGGATCATCGGGGAAGCTTCCTATCGGAGTGACCAGGTATCCTAACCTCTCTACGGATTTTATCGAAACGTGTGTGCCGCTCGGTACCTTTATCGTGTATATGCCGCTCTGGTCCACCGTTGCCGTGAGGCCGCTGATGTGGCCCCCTCCTATGTAGGTGACATCATACGTTATCACGGCACCCGTGAGAGGCAT
>JAIRJQ010000060.1 GCA_031260545.1 Methanomassiliicoccaceae archaeon
GTGTTCTCACTCCGATCCTGCGCGCTTCGATCATCGTCTTAGCTTCATTCTTTGTTCTCGCTGACCGCAGATGCTGATCAAGCTCGGAATGCCTGTATCCTTTGGGAGTCCTTGTTTTAACGACGGCGTCACGTCCTAAATATTCTGATCGGTAAACGGTCGCCTCCGCGCCGCACCCCAGTATTTCCTCATTCACGGCATGATGATATCTCATTCGGCTAAATAATTATCATCGGTTAGATCGATCTCACTGTTGTGTATAAGAAAAGATGCATAAGTGATCGTACATTTGCGTTATTTCTAAAGATCTACAATGAAAAGGCGATCAGTGTATGTTAATTTGGCGGAATTCCGCGAAATTAACATGTGTTAAAGGCCTCGAATTCGAGGCTTTTTACAATTGTTAAATGAAAGTCTTAAACCCGTCGAATTCGACGGGTTTGGAACGGATATGAGCAGCGCAGATTTTAATTCGGAGGGATTCCGCCTGATTAACACATGTTAAAACCCACCGAATTCGGAGGGTTTAGAAAATATCTCTCAAGACGACATGTAGTATAATTGTAGTCGACAGCAATATAAAAAGACGTGTTTTTTAAAGCACTGAAATCAAAATGAAAAGATTCTGTATTAAAGAGCGATTGGAAAGAAGGTTTGAAGGAGAAAATACAACGGTGAGTAAAGTAACGATCAGAGGTCTTGACCGTTTCGACTTCTACAGCATTTGGGAGGAACTATTCAACGCAGATTTTAATTCGGCAGGATTCCGCCGAATTAAAAGCGATGAGGCAGGGCACAACGCATTTGTAACGACAATGTCTCTATGGAAAAAACGAACGAACGCCACCAGGATCATAGCCGGCGCGGCCGAACGATGGGGGCGACAGATATGAATAATAATGCGGCACTTGTGACCCATGACAAACATATTTCAACTTCCTTTTCATTATTGCCGCGTGGTCCTTTGAAACGTGTCCCTATTATGTGTCCGTCCATCGATAATCTTCTCGGAGGAGGTATCGAGAACGGAAGCGTCACATTACTTTACGGGGAAGCGGGAACGGGAAAGACGAACATATGCCTGCAGATGGCTTACAATGTCGCCAGATCAGGCAAAAAAGTAGCCTACATCGATACGGAAGGGTTATCTGCGGAAAGGATAGAGCAGATATTCACAGACGAATCGTACACGAGGGACCTTCTGGTATTTTCGGCACACACATTCGACGAACAGGGATACGGCATAATACAAGCGGCAAGACAAGCAGAATCCCCGGAAACGAACATCGGTCTGATAATCGTTGATTCAATGACAATGTTCTACCGTCTCAGATCGGACGACAGTTCGGTTAGAAATGAACTGGTGAGACAGATGGAGATGCTTCTGAATGTCGCAAGAAAAAGTGACGTTGCCATTCTGATAACCTCACAGGTCTATACGAACATAGGAACGGGAACAATAGAGTTCCTAGGCGGGCACGCGATACAGCACAACGCAAAAACCATAATACGGTTGGAAAAGAGGGCGAACGGCAAACGTGCCGCCGTTATCGTGAAGCACCGCAGCCTTCCGGAAGGTAGGTCGGCGATATACCGTATCGTTCAAACGGGCATAGAAGATTAAACATCCCTTTTCATCGCGTACTCGGCAAGCGCGATCATGAATTTTTTATCATCGCTTTGTTTCAGATGGTCAAGCTTTGCGATCGCACGTTTGGTGTAATCCGTTGCCATTGCGATCGCAAAATCAACGGACCCCGCATTTTCCATTATTTTCCTCGCTTTCTGTATCTCATCCTCAGATGCGTCTATTTTACCGAGTACGGAACGGAACTCTTTCATTATCTTTTGGTCTTTGATATTCTTCAGGGCGTGCGTTACCATAACGGTACTTTTTCCCTTACGAACGTCGTTGCCTACAGATTTTCCGAGCTTCACAGGATCGCCGATCAGCCCCAATACGTCATCGAACATCTGAAAAGCAACACCAAGGAGCATTGCATACTCATGTATCGCTTCTACCGCCTTCTTATCCGCGCCCCCCATCATCGCGCCTCCGGCGGCCCCTGCCGCGAACAGGACGCTCGTCTTCAGCCGTATCGTTTCAATGTACTCGTCCATTGTGACCTCTTGTCCGTTCTCGTTGTTCACGTCCATCTGCTGTCCGCGGGCAAGGTCCCACACTGCTCTCGTAACGACCTTGAGAACTTCTCTCATCACACTGTCTGGCACATCGAGTTTCGCTATCACTTCGAGTGCTCTTGCAAAGAGCGCATCGCCCGCGAGTATCGCCGTCGGTCCGCCGTATTTCACATGTATCGTTGTCATTCCTCTGCGTTTATCATCGCCGTCCATGTAGTCGTCGTGTATCAGCGTGAAATTGTGGATGTACTCGATCGCGACCGCCAACGGGATCGCCTTTTCTTTATCCCCTCCAACTGCGCCACATGCTGCCAGCACCATCGCCGGCCTCATCCTTTTGCCGCCGGCCCTCGGGTATTGTATCGTTGCGGCCATCAGATTGTCGGGTTTTTCCGGAGGAAGGAATTTTTCTATGTATGTGTCGAGATCTTTCGAATATTTTGCAAGTATGTCTTTAACGTCGGTCATAGCTGATCCATCCATTCTTTGGTTCTTCCGAGAACGACACGATCCGCGGACGCCAGCGCTTTTATGTTCTTCGAACCTGTTAACATCATTGCCCCTCTAAGTTCCTCGCGTATGATCGTCAGTCTCTTTTTCACCGCGTCGGCGGAGACCATCGCATCCTTTAACACCAAGTTCGCGGCCCCGGCGCAGCACGCCCCCAATGCGATCGAATTTGCAGCATGCAATCCGTTGCGTATGCCTCCGCTGGCGATCACGGGAATATCCTTTCCGACGGACATCAGAGAGACCGGTGAAGGAATGCCCCAGTCAAAGAATGTTCTGCCGATGGATTCACGTATGTGGTCCTTCTTCGCCGCTGCGCGGTACATCTCTACCGCAGAAAAACTCGTGCCTCCCATGCCGGCGATGTCTATCGCCGCGACGCCGATGCCGCTTAATCTTTTCGCGGTCTTTTTGGATATCCCTGCTCCGGTCTCCTTCACTATCATCGGACACTTTCCTGCGATATTACGTATCGCGTCAAAGCACCCGCATGCGTTCGTGTCGCCTTCCGGCTGTGCGATCTCCTGTAAAAAGTTCAGATGGATGGCAATGACATCCGCAGATATCAGGTCAAGGGCGTCGCACATCATCTCTTCCGTGAACGCATTCTTATCTTTTTGTTTTACAAGCTGCGGAGCGCCGACATTTCCGATGACCAAAGGAACATCATAATCTCTGATGACCGCGTAACTCTCCCGGTCGATGTTCTCCATCGCTGCCCGCTGGCTGCCGACGCCCATCCCGATGCCAAGTTCCGCACAGGCTTCCGCAATGTTCGCGTTTATTTTTTTCGCACCCGAGAAACCGCCTGTTATCGCGGTAACGATGAACGGAAAGCTCAATTTTTTTCTTAATATGTGAACGCTCATGTCTATGCTGTCCGCATTCAGTTCCGGTAATGCCTCATGTATCAGCTTAACATCATCCCAGTAGCAATAACCGGGTGAAACATTCTCGCTGGCACATATTTCAATATGATCCGCTTTCCTTTCCTTCATAAGTGTCATCTCATTTCCTCGCTCTTGTGCATACAACATCCATACCCTTCAGCAGTGAGTTCAGTCTTCCGTCCACCGTACCGTTCACAAGTATACAATCCCTGCTGTCCGAGCACATATCAAGCATTGTTCTCATCTTTGCATGAACGCCGCCGGTAACATCGTCCACCGTCATCTCTGACGGTATCTGCTCAAGTATCTCTTCATTGACTTCCGCAATGAGTTTCGCATCCCTCGATATCTTCGGATCGCGGTCGTAGATGCCGTCTATATCAGAGACGAATATTATCTTATCCGGCGAAAAGATGTCTGCGAGGCACTTAATTATCCTGTCGCCGGAACATATCCCGAATCCTTTTTTTGTGTCCGTGACAACATCGCCGAACATGACCGGGACGATGCCTATCGATATGTACATCTGCATGACCTTGGGATCGATATGCAGTTCGTTATCGTTCATTATGAAACAAGCCCCCGTCGGTATCGAAACGGCCGGTATCCCGGCGTCGATAAGTTCCTTGATGATCAGATTGTTAAGTTCTCTGACATCGCGCGATACTCTGGCCACCGCATCCGTCTGGTCATCGCGGATGCGGCCTTTCTGCAATTCAAATTCTTTCGCAAGAACGTGTCCGAAAGAACCGGCACCGTGGACGATCATCACATCTTTTTCTGAATCCTTTATCTCGCGGCACAGTCTCGAAACAACCTCTTTGTTGAACCGTTTGTATTCTTTTTTATCGGTTATCACACTGCCGCCGAGTTTGATAAGTATCATCGCATCTTCATTCGAAGCACGATATTAATATTTAATCACATGCGGAATACACGTTAACGTAATCGATGAAAGATAAAAAGTGGTTGACAGCGTTTCTGAGTTCCCGTACGCTCGCGCAATACAGTACAGACAGAGACGCGGGCGGACTTTACTGCCGGGTTCGGAATGGGACCGGGTGTGACCCCGCCGCTATGGCCGTCATACCGAAATGTGGGATACAGACCGAGTATATAATATTTTCTTATCGGCAAGCTGGACTCCATCGGGTGACCGTTTCCCTGAAGCATACGGGCACCTGATGGCAAAGCTCTTTCGCTTTGTATACATGAGCATCCGGGAACGAGGCGAGGATATCATTCGTCGCCTCCGTGCTCAGGTCAACGTAAATTAAAATGTGATCGGTCTTCCCGGCCCTGATTCCGGAACTGATGAAATTGTGTACGTTCCTGTGATCCATGATCCGTATGATATTAACGGAATCATCATCCGCAAGACGGTCGGCAAGCATGTCCAGCAGTTTTTCCGGACCCATCCTTCTCTCTCCGGTGAGCGTTCCGGCATTCGGGTCTGAAAGGAATGAATCTATTCTTACGCTCATACGTTCTCTATAGGGCATTTCAAAGAAAGAATAGCATCCGGAAGATAATAAATTTTAGTTCCCTAACGTATGTCTGTCTCGTCGTGCGCCAGAACTTCGTTCCACAGTTCGATCGTTCTCATTGCTTCCTCTTCGTCCATCACCTCAATGGCGAAGCCGGCGTGAACGACCACCCAATCTCCGATCTTTGTTTCTACCATCGTTATGTTCGCTTTTCTGATGACGCCGCCGAAATCTATGTCTGCGGTATCATCATTCATCGAAATTATCTTTCCGGGGAGCGCCAGGCACATTTTTTCACCTCATGACGTCATTATCTTGATGATCGCTTCCGCCGGCTGCCCTCCGACGGCCTGCAATGCGTTCACTGCCGTTTCCTTATCGCATCCCGTCTGTGACATCACAAGTTCGATATCCTCCGCAGGTATCACTTCTCCGGTGCTCTCGTCCACGGATCCAACGGGTCTTGATTCCGGCTCGCCCGAGATCTGATATGTTTTCGTGCCCTGCACTTCCATGATGCTCACCTCAGGATACTTAAAAACAAGTTCCTCATTGGGCATTCTGATGACCACTTCCGATACATCCTTCAGATCGGTATTCCGGATGCCCATCTTCTTCATCGCCTGTTTCATTTGGCGCGGGTTTATCTTTCCCATTCCTGACATATTCAATCCTCATATTGTAGCTTTTAATTAATTTTCCTATTCAAGCGCGTTCTTTACGGATCTCAGAAGATCATTCAGTATGTTATCCGCATTCGTTACATCCTGAACGCCGCCCTGCGCAAAATCCTTTTTGCCGCCGCCTTTGCCGCCCGCGCCTCCCATGACCTCCTTCAGAACGGAAGAGCAGTCGACGCGGTTCGAACCGGATGACATCATAACGGACAGCGAATCCCCCTTTATCAGGAGAACAGCGATGCCGCCGTTATTTTTCACCTTCTCGGCGGCATCCGTGATGATCTTTCTTTCATCGGTCTCAAATATTCCCGAATATACGGCAATTCCGCCGATCGTTTCCGGTCTCATGTCATTGACCATTCTCTGCAGAGCGGCCTTCATCTGCTCTTTTCTCGCATCGCTGTCATGTTTAAGGTTCTGCAAGGCCTTCACGGAATCCTCTGTTCTTGTACCGAGGATCTCGGACATCTGCACACACGTGTTAGCAAGCTCCAGCGATCTTACGAGCGCGTCGTTGCCGACCCTGAAATGAACAGCAAAACCATCCTTTCCCGCAGAAACCTTTCTGTCCACGAGTACCGCTCCTATCTCTTCCGTTTCTCGGACATGTATGCCGCCGCATGCGGCAGTATCGACATCGCCGATCTCCACAACGGTAACAAGATCATCATCGATCCTGTCAAGTTTCACACGCACAGTTTCCATGTCTGGGTCATCCTTTTCCATTGTGCTTTTTGTAACGGAATGGTTATCCTTTATCGCAGTGTTCACAAATTCCTGCGCCTTTCGTATATCGTCCCATCCCACGTCCCTGTCCACGACCACATACTTGCTTTCGGGGGAGATGAATATCTTCACGATGCATATTTCCGGAACACTGCGTTTCAGACCTCCGAACAAAAGATGTTCCGAAGTGTGACCCTTCATGAGATCATAACGTCTGTCCCAATCGACGCTGCACCATACGTCATCGCCTTTCTTCATACCGTGTCCCGGAACTTTATGTAATATGTCATCGCCTTTCATCTTGACATCAGTGACCTTCAGGCCGCATATCATCCCCAGATCGTTCACCTGCCCGCCTCCCCCTGGGTAGAACGCTGTTGCGTCCAGGGAGACCCAATCATTATCCACGGATGTCACTTTTCCTTCGAACTCGAAGACGTACGCATCCTGTTCGTATATCCTTATGAGCATAACACCGACGAATATGCGTTGTACTTAATAAACACGCGAGTGCATGAGTTTTAATACATTGCAATATTAAAGAGCGACAGGCAGAGGGATTCTAATGAGGCGGACCCATACATGCGGAGAAATACGGTCTGCGGACATCGGTAAAAAGGTGTGCCTGCAGGGGTGGGTAAGATTCTCCAGAGACCACGGGGGAGTGGAGTTCATAGATCTTGCGGACGCATACGGGATAACACAACTTGTGTTCGACCCGGAGGACATTTCCAGCGGCGCTGATAAGAATAGTATATCCCTGGCCTTGAAGGGCTTCACGAGAGAATCCGTCGTTTCTGTTGACGGCGTGGTGAGAAAAAGAGTGGAAGGTACGGACGATCCGAAGAACAAGACCGGTGAGGTCGAAGTTCTGATAACAAAGGCGGAAGTCCTTAACAGATCGAATTCCCCTCCGTTCGAGCTCGGCGATCAAAAAGAATCAGTGCTTCCGGGAGAGGAAACAAGACTCAGATACCGTTACCTTGACCTGAGAAGGACGGAGATGATCGAAGCACTGAGATTCAGGCACAAGTTCATTTCCGCAGCTCGCGGATATTTGGAGAAGAACGGGTTCGTTGAAGTTGAGACGCCAATGCTTACAAAGAGCACACCCGAGGGCGCAAGGGACTACATAGTTCCGTCAAGGGTGCATCCCGGCACGTTCTATGCGTTACCGCAGTCGCCGCAGCTGTTCAAGCAGATGCTCATGATAGGGAGCATGGACCGTTATTATCAAATTGCAAGATGTTTCCGCGATGAGGACTCGCGTGCGGACCGCCAGCCGGAGTTCACGCAGCTCGATATAGAGATGTCGTTCGTCGATATGAAGGACATACAGGACACGATAGAGGGATTATTGGTGCACGTATGGAAGGCGATCTACGGAAAGAAGCTGGAAACGCCGTTCATGAGGATATCTTTCGAAGATGCGATGAACAAATACGGATCGGACAAACCGGATCTGAGATACGATCTGCCGATGATCCATATCACAAATATCGTAAAGGATGCGCCGTACGAGATATTCCAGAAAGTATTGTCCGCCGGCGGCATCATCACAGGATTTAACGTCAAGAAAGAGATGGCAGGGGACAAGATAGGAAGGAACGAGATCGATCGGCTGATCGATTTCGTGAAGAAGAACGGCCTCGGAGGGATGACGTGGATGCGTGCCACGAAAGACTCGCTGGACAGCAACATTGTGAAGTATTTCACTCCGGACGTCCTGTCAAAGCTGAAGAAAGAGATGGACGTCAAAGAAGGCGATCTGCTGTTATTATTGGCAGGCCCGAGAAAAAGGGTGCTTGAAACAGGCGGCCAACTCAGGAAAAAGCTGGCGGAGGATCTCGAACTATTTGACAAGGGCACATTCAAATTCGCATGGCTTATCGACTGCCCGATGTTCGAGATAGATCCGGCATCTGGCAAGAAGGACGCGTTCCATCATCCGTTCGTTCATCCCACGACATCCCTGGACATTGCGAACGTCGGAGGCGCGTCATTCGACCTTATAATGAACGGCAGCGAACTGGGAAGCGGATCGCAAAGGATACACGACCCGGAAGTCCAAAGACAGATATTCAGAATGCTCGGCATTTCAGAGGAGAAGATAGGGACGGACTTCGGATTCTTCCTCGAAGCGCTGGGTTACGGTGCGCCGCCGCACGGCGGCATCGCGCTGGGCGTAGACAGATTGGTGAGCATACTCCTGAACAGAGAAACGATACGTGATGTCATCGCATTCCCGAAGAACAAGAAAGGCCAGTCACTGCTGGACGGTTCGCCGCAGAAGGTGGATGACGATAAGCTGGAAGAGCTTCAGATACTGTCCATTGCGATAGACGATATCGACATCGAAGACATCAAGTGATGCCGTTCTGCAGCGTCAGATCATCCCGTTCAGTATCCTCTTCGTCGCTTCGACCACATCGGATGACGAGTACGAACCGCCGGATTCTTTCATGACGATACCGATAATCCTGTTGGCAGCTTTATCGCTCTTTTTATAGTCTGAAATGACGGAAGGATTCTCATCGATCGCCTTTTTGATCAGTGCGTCAAGGTCGGCGCTGTTCTTCTTCATGTTCTCGGGGTCCTCTCCGAAAATGAACGCTTTCAGCCTCATTGAGCATTCGGTACGGTTGATCTCATCCTTCTCATATTGAATTACGATATCTGTGATACCATCTCTCTTTTCATTGATCTGGCTCTCTAATGTTTTCCACCCGGAGCTTATCGGTCCGGTTATCCACATCAGGGCGTTCTTTGCACTTATTTTCCGTGCAAGATGCTCAAAGAGGGCCGCCATGCTCACCGAGGTGTTCACGATCTGTTTTGCTATCTTCTCGTCGATGCCATATTCCTTCTGAAGACGTATCGCCATGTTCAGAGGACTTTCCTTTGTTGTTATCGTATCTGCGATCTTCTTCACGTTGATGGCACCGAGGTCCGGCTCGCCGATGTACGCGTAATCCCCTTCGAACGCCTTTTTACGTGCCGCGGTCGTCACTTTCCGTTCCTCGTCGTAATGTCTCGTTTCTCGGGATATCTTACCGCCGGATTTGATGACCTTAGTTTGTCTCACAGCTTCGAACGTAAGCGCACGCTCCACGTTCTTGAGGCCGGTGACGTTCTTCACCTCGCATCTTTCCGAACCTGCCATCGATATATTGCAATCCACCCGTATACTGCGCTCCCCGTCATCGGGAAGGTCTACGACGTGCCTTATATCATTCAGCAAGGCCTTCAGGAACTCTCTGGCCTCGGCCGGGGACGAGATGTCCGGGTCTGTGACGATCTCAACGAGAGGCATAACACTCCTGTTGTAGTCGATCAACGCACCGTCGCCGGATTTCTTCATGCTTCCCGGGTCCTCCTCTAAATGCGCCCTTGTGATGCCTATGCGCTTTTTATCAAGGTAATACTCGCCGGCGTTGCCTATGGGGGTCTCATACTGCGTTATCTGATAATGTCTGCACAGATCGGGATAGAAATAGATCTTCCGGGAGAACCATGCGACGTCCGGGACCGTACAGTTGAGTAACCTGGCAAGCTTTATGCCGATCACAACGGCCTCTTTGTTCAATGACGGTCTGGTACCGGGCATCCCCATGCATCCGGGGCATATGTGCTCATTCGGACCGCTGGCTCCCGTGGCGGGACACGAACAGAACATCTTGGATCTTGTGGGAAGTTGAACATGTATCTCCAATCCTATCTTCATGGGGACACCTCCGGGACCTTTATCTTAAATGATCTTTCGCAAAGTTCCGCTGCCGATAAGAGAACATCCTCGTTCCAGTGGTCGGAGACGAACTGTATGCCCATCGGCATACCATCGGAATATCCGCATGGTGCGGAGAGAGAAGGAAGCCCGCAGAACACCGAAGGCACCGTGAATCGGGAGGCCATGTAAGAGTCCATCGAGTTCATTTTTTCGATCTCGGTGAACTTCAGAGCTATGAACGGCATCGTTGGCGTCAATACTGCATCATGAGTTCTGAGAACATCCTTATAACCGTTCAGGACAAGCTGTCTCACGCCGAGCGCCCTAAGATAAAATGTCCTTCTGTTGTCGCCCAGCGTCATATACGTTCCCATGGCCGTTCTGAGCTTCGCCTCGCGTCCTAAGTATTTCGTTCTGAATGAGACGAAGTAATCATTGAACGGTAACGACAGATCGCCATCCTGGCGGCCGCACCGCATCCCGCAGTATTTCGCAAGGTTCGTAGCGGCCTCCGTCACACTGAGAATGTAGTGCGCAGGCATTGCGTATCTCAAGTTGGACATATCTACATATTCTATATCGATCGACATGCCCTTCAAAACATCCAGTGAATCATTGAACGCTTTGCGGACAGCGTCGCTCACGCCGTCCGTAACATTCTTCGGTACCGCGACCGACCTCAGTTTCCTCTTTCCGATCTTCAATTCCGGCTGGGTCGCGGTGACCAGATCTTTTTCATCCTTTCCGGAAATGACCGGCAAGAATTTTTTCAGCAGTTCGCTTCCCATCGCGAACAACCCTATCGGACCCATCGAACTCACGGAATCGATCTGTCCGTAGCGTGAGACGCGCCCGTGTGTAGGCGTCAGACCGAACACTCCGCATAATGCCGCCGGCACAGATATTGAACCTCCGGCGGATGTGCCCAGTGCTATATGTCCGTCCAGAACGGCGGAAGCACATGCGGCACCTCCGCACGAACCGCCGCACGACCTCTCGGGATCGAAGGGATTTTTAGGAGTATCGACACCGGCCGCTGAAAATGCACTCATCCCGAACTCACTCATATTTGTTTTTCCGATGACCGAACATCCGGCCGCGTTCATACGCGATACGACGGTAGCATCGAACACAGGATAGTATCCGTCGAGTATCCTTGACCCGGCGGTAGCCTGCAGACCTTTGACAAGTATGTCATCAGACACCGAGAATGCCGTTCTTTTAATGTTGAACGACGGAACGGTCTCACTGAATATGTTATATTTTTTATCGATGTCACGCGGGTCAGAGGTCATACTATCTTCGGCCCCCTGACAAATCCATCGTAGGTGCTCATGCTCTTCAGCATCTCGGCAATGTTATCATTCACAACAGGGACATCCTCTCTCAGCGAATCGGAAACGCCGACGGGGTCAAAACAGAATGAATCGCACGCAGGGGCATCATTCAGGGTATTCAGAAGTTCAAATATCTTATCTGTTTCTTCCTTAAATCCTTTAAGCTCATCGTCGGTAAGTTCTATCCGCGCAAAGCCTGCCACGCGCCTGATCGTCTCCATATCCATGATGTCACCGAGTCACCATTACAGGCATGTTTTATTTATTTTTCTAATGACAACTGTTCAGGTAGCGGTCCAGGCAATGAGGTCGGGGCACCTTTTTCCATAAAATAAATACTATTTTAAATTAAATAATATACTAGATATAATTAAAATAGATGATATTAAATATAATACGCAGATT
>JAIRJQ010000070.1 GCA_031260545.1 Methanomassiliicoccaceae archaeon
AAAAAGGATGGAATTCGTCGGGATCAAAGGATCGCCGAAGGCCAGAGAAAAGATAAGGGCGCTTGCAAGATCAGGCGGAATAAAAGTGTCAGACGTCTTCTGATCCCGGAATGTATCGTATGTGAATATTTTGAGGTGATATCTTTGCGTACACGTATCGCGAGCGGCACCGCCGCCCGTCCGTTCCTTCAGTTCCTTCTCCGTATAGTTGGTGAATTGTCCACTGTGCCGTCCACCCCCATATATTCATGTATTCGAATCAAAAGCTTTTTCTTCGAATACATGAATTTCTATCAGATCCCGTTCCGGCCAGAGCGGAATATTTTTTGAGGGCCCCTCATTTATTATAATATACGAAACGTACTGAACAGGACGGTTTTTAGGTAACATTAATATAGAAGAACTAAATTACATCTGTCTCAGAAATAGGAGAGTACATTAAATGTATGGTTCCGGTAATCAGCCAATCATAGTCCTGAAAGAGGGCACGGAAAGAAGCAAAGACAAAGAGGCACAGTTCAACAACATCGCCGCGGCGAAAGCAGTGGCGGACACGATAAGGTCAACACTGGGGCCGAAGGGAATGGACAAGATGCTTGTTGATACGATCGGCGACGTCGTTGTAACGAATGACGGTGTCACGATATTGAAAGAGATAGACGTTCAGCACCCGGCAGCGAAGATGGTCGTCGAAGTTGCAAAGACACAGGATGACGAATGCGGCGACGGTACCACGACAGCTGTTGTTCTCGCAGGTGAACTTCTGAAACAGTCTGAATCATTGATCGATTCGAATGTTCATCCGACGGTCATAACGAACGGTTTCAAGCTTGCGTCAATAAAAGCGATCGAACTTCTGAAGGAAATATCAGTAAAGACGGATGACAAGATAATCAAGAGGGTCGCGATCACAGCGCTTACCGGTAAATCGGTCGGCGGCGAGGACGAACATCTCTCAGACCTTGTCATAAAGGCCGCGAAAGCAGTGATGGACGAGGGCAAAGTGAACGTCGATAACATAAAGATCGAGAAGAAAGTGGGCGGCGTCATAAAGGACACGTACATGGTCGAGGGTATCGTCATCGACAAAGAACGCGTACACCCGCGCATGCCTAAGAAGGTCGAAAATGCCAAGATAGCATTACTCGCATGCCCGATGGAAATAAAGAAAACGGAAATGGACGCTCAGATCAGCATAACCGACCCGGCATCAATGGCCGCATTCCTCGCAGAGGAAGAGGCAACACTGAAAAAGATGGTCGATACGATCAAAGCGGCCGGCGCCAATGTTGTCCTCTGCCAGAAAGGTGTCGATGACCTTGCGCAGCACTACATGGCCAAACAGGGCATATTCGGTGCAAGGCGTTTGAAGCAGACGGACCTGGAAGCATTAGCCAAAGCAACAGGCGGCAAGATCATAGGGAATATCTCCGAGGTCACAGCGAAGGACCTGGGCAATGCGAAACTCGTTGAAGAGAGATCCATCGGTACCGAAGAGATGACATTCATCACCGGCTGCGTTAATCCGAAAGCGGTATCTCTCGTGCTGAGAGGCGGGACCGAACACGTCATGGACGAGGTCGAAAGAGCGATACACGATGCGATACGCGTTGTCGGTATAACGATAGAGGACGGCAAGGTCGTTGCCGGAGCGGGCGCACCTGAGATAGAGCTTGCGCTGAGGATCTCGGAATATGCATCATCGGTCGGCGGCCGCGAACAGCTTGCGATAGAGGCATTTGCAAAAGCATTGGAAATAATTCCGTGGACAATATCCGAGAACGCCGGTATCGACAGCATAGACACCATAATAAAACTGAAAACGGCGCACGAGAAGAAAGGAAAGGACGGCAGATACTACGGTCTCGATCTGGACACAGGGGAAGCCGTTGATATGCTGAAGAAGAACGTCGTTGAACCGTTACGCGTGAAGACGCAGGCGATAACGTCAGCAACCGAGGTTGCCAACATGATCCTCAGGATCGATGACGTCATCGCATCAAGGCGTGCAGCCCCGATGAACCCGATGGGCGACCCGAGCATGGGCGGACCGGGAATGGGCGGCATGGGCGGCATGATGTAAAACTCTTAAAAAACTCTTAAAGGGGCTGCGGCCCCTCATCATCCCTTTTTTCAGACCGCATTTCGTACAACTCTTCCGTCATCCTTGTATGTGAGCACCGGACACATCACAGCGTTCCGTTGCCGGCGATCGCAGTGTATTGTACTTGAGAACACCCGTGTCCGGATGTTCTTTCGCATGATGGTCTAAAACATTATAACATTCGATACCAGCCAGTCACGTGAGAACGCCTTTGCTGTTTGTTTGTAGGAAATGAGAGAATACACTAGATGTCGCGCTTTTCAATAAAGTAAAAGAAAAGAAATTTGCGGCCGTGCAGGCCGGTTCAGTTTCACGAGCTGAAGCGGTTCTTCTGATCCCTCATCATGGAGTAGAATATTATTCCGACGATCCCCACGATCACACCGCCGGTGAAGATGGCGATTATGGAACCGATCAGACAGAGCTGACGGGCCTTATCGAAGTCCTCCAGCTTGTATATCTTGATACAGCTGAGCAGTGCGATCACACCGCCTATCAGAGAGATCAGCCCTATGATGACGACGATGGTTCCGCTTACGTCGAATATGAAATATGAACCGCCGGTCATTAATATGAGGCCGGACCCGATGGATACCAGCGCCCATATTATTCCGAGTACGAATATCAGTGTGAGCGTCCCGCCCATCCCCTGACCGCCCTGAGAGTATTGCGGCCCGCCGCTGTTCTGGACATATTGCAGTCCGTCGTTCTGGGCCTGGCCGCTGCTCCCTCCTTGACTCTGCGTGTCGGCCCCGCATGCGGGACAATATCTTGCCCCGTATTCGAGTTCTTTACCGCACCTTGAACAGTAAGTTATCATAGTATGCATTACCGATTGCCAGTTATAAAAATATTCCTTTAGGTTTATCGAAATGTGTTAGAACGTTTATATAACACTAACGCCTAACGCCGTCCATGGCATCAAACCCTGTATTGGACAACATTTACAGCAGAAAATCTATCAGAGCGTTTTTGGACAGACCGGTGAATGACAACGATGTGAAAGAGCTTATAAAAGCGGCCTTCCACGCCGCTAACGGCATGAATTTACAGAAGTTAAGGTTCTCAGTGGTCACAAACAAGGATAAAATATCCGAATATTCGAAAAGTGGAAAGAAATTGTATCTTGAGATGATGAAGGCCGCCGGGATACAGAACGCGCAGCTTGAGGCCAACTTATCGAATGAATCGTTCAATATATTCTACAACGCGCCGGCAGTGATATTCGTTTATGCCGCACCGGGGATACTAACAGGAGTGGAGGATGCCTCGCTTGCCGCCGGGAACATAATGCTGGCAGCGAATTCGATGGGCCTCGGAACATGCTGGATCGGTTTCGCGGCAAGTCTGAACGCGGACAAGGGATTCCTTAAGGACAATAACATCCCGGAGGGACACAAGATGCTTGCTGCCGTGATCCTCGGATACCCGAAGAACACCGACATGAGACCGACGCCCAGGGAAGAACCGCAGGTCCTGAATTGGGTACGCTGAACATCTCATAAATGTGTCAGACAGTAGTCTGCCACTTTTATATACTTTTATCCCGTTGCGTGTAGGGGACGGGATGCATGAGGGCAGCGCTATACGCCAGAGTTTCTACCGAGGATCAGGCAACGGAAGGTTACTCGCTTGATGCACAGATCAAGAAGCTTGAGCTTTACTGCCGTTCCAGGAACTGGTCCCCGTATGGCCTTTTCATCGAGGAAGGATATTCGGGAAGGAATACCCAAAGGCCGGAGTACATGAGGATGATGTCCCTGATGAAGGAATGGGACGTGATCGTCGTAATGAAAATGGACCGTATCCACCGGAACAGCGTCAATTTCACGGCAATGATGGACTCTCTTAAAAAGAACGGAAAGGAATTCAACTCATTCTATGAAAAATTCGATACGACAACAGCGAACGGAAGGTTCGTTATGGACCTTATGCAGAGAATAGCTCAATTGGAGAGCGAACAGATCGGCGAAAGAGTGAAGATGGGGATGGAACGCAAAGCGAAGCTGGGCGACGGGGCCCTCGGTTCCGGACATCCGTACGGTTACGAATACATCAGCGGAACGCTGAGAATTAAAGAGGACGAGGCTGAGACGGTCCGCGGGATGTATGAGATGCGGAAAAGCGGCCTGTCGCTGAATGAGATATCAAGAACGCTCAATGGCAACGGCATCAGAGCAAAGAAAGGAGGGCTGTGGAACAAGCAATCGGTGCACAAGATATTGAGCAACCCCATTTACATAGGAAAACTGGTGTGGGACGGCGTTGTGAGGGACGCGAACCACGAACCGATAATAGACAGATCTCTCTTTGAAACGATGAACGGGGTCTTAAATGAATGATGCAGCGGTGAAAAGGGTGGCCGTGTACGCACGGGTGTCCACAGAGGACCAGGCAACGGAAGGTTACTCATTGGGAGCTCAGCTGGACATGCTTCATGCATACGTAGAATGTCAGGATTCATGGACCGTGCAGGACGAGTACATCGATGACGGATATTCGGGAAGGAATGACAAAAGGCCGGAATATAAGAGAATGATGTCCGCCATAGACAAATGGGATGCCGTCCTGGTCGTAAAAATGGACCGTATCCACCGGAACAGCAGAAATTTCATGGCGATGATGGATTTTCTCACGAAACATAAGAAAGAATTCGTCTCATCCGCTGATTCTTTGGACACATCCACCGCGTTCGGACGATTTTTTATAGATATTTTACAAAGGATCGCTCAGTTGGAGAGCGAACAGATCGGTGAACGTACGTACACGGGAATGAGAGAGAAGGCGGAATCGTCCAAAGGCATCATGGGGTCCAG
The DNA here is from genome assembly GCA_031260545.1 of Methanomassiliicoccaceae archaeon. Classification (GTDB taxonomy): domain Archaea; phylum Thermoplasmatota; class Thermoplasmata; order Methanomassiliicoccales; family Methanomethylophilaceae; genus Methanomicula. Next base: position 4,921 of record JAIRJQ010000070.1, read on the forward strand.
CCCTCCGTTCGGTTATTCCGCAGAGAACGGGGAACTGATGACCAATGAGGAAGAGATGGTAACGGTAAAAGAAATTTTTAGACGTTATCTGAAAGGGATGACAATGGACGAGATATGTTATCACCTTAACCGTAACGGAATGCTTACAAGGCGTTCCAATGCATGGAATAAATTCAATTTACGTAACATTCTTCATAATCCGGTGTACGCAGGGTACATGAGATGGGAAGAGCTCCGCATACCTCACAGCGCAGAGAGACCCGTGTCAGAGAAAGAGTTCTGCGAAGTTCAGAGGATCATCGCATCAAGGACAAAATATTCAAAGAAAGAGTATGGTCTCTTTGCAAAGAACAATGAGGCCGTTCCCGAAGGTCAGCAATGATGCGTAATTGTTAACTCGCGGCAATAAGACAAGACCTTGGTTTTTAAGATATTATTTTAAAAAAACAGAGTACATATTACGATTATTTTATATAGCATCGATACTGAATACCTACTAAGTTGCATAAGTATAGCAACGGAGGTTGAAAAAAATGTCAGAAACACGCGTCGATCCAACAGTGACCGGCCTATTTTTGGTCGGTTTCATAACGTTGTTCTTCGGTCTATTAGGTATAGATCTCTTCCAGGATGCCGCCAACAACGGTCTGGTAGATGTCGCCGGGAACTTCATAGGCGTTATCGGCATAATAATGGTGGTGCTTGCATACATGGCAGGCAAATCAGGCAACGCATTTGCGACAGCATTGTTCGCGTTCGTTGCCGTGGCACTGTTCGGAGTGAGATACGGTATCGGGGAAACGGTAGCGTTCCCCGTAGTGTTCTATGCGATCGCATTCTTCTTCGTGATATTTGCGATAGTGGCGTTCCTTGTCGGCGCGCCGAAGCTCGTCGTCATACTGCTGTTCCTCGTGGCGCTGCTGTATTTCTTCGTCGGTCTTTGGTTCGGGTACGAGGAATCGTCGTATGCGGCAGCATTCGGCGTCTTCGGGATATTATCGTTCTTAGTGGCGACATATTCCGCAGTGGGCCTGGGCACACAGAAACTGCCGGTGTTCTAAGGAGGATTGAAAATGTCACAAAAAGTTGATCCAACGGTCGCCGGCCTTTTCCTGGTCGGTTTCATAACGTTGTTCTTCGGACTTCTCGGAATGCAGATATTCCAGACCGGGGACATGTCTTTGTTAGGTGTTGCAGGCAAGTTCATATGCGTCATCGGCGCCATTATCATAATGTTCGCATACATGGCGGGCAAGGCAGGTAACGCGTATGCGACGGCATTGTTCGCATTCGTTGCCGTTTCGCTCTTCGGCGTGGGCTTCGGCCTCAGCGTGGAAGCCGCGGGCGACGGATGGAATGTTCTGTATGCATTCCCGATAGTGTTCTACGCGATAGCGATATTCTACGTGGTATTTGCATTCGTGGGATTTGCGATCGGAGCGCCCAAGCTCATGGGACTGCTGCTCCTGTTCGTCGCAGGCCTCTACTTCTTCGTAGGGCTTGCGATAGGACCGGGAGATGCACCATATTCGTTCATGTTCGGCTGCTTCGGTCTCCTGTCGTCGATCGTCGCAACGTATATGGCGATCGGTCTCGGAACGCAGAGATTACCGGTCTTCTGAACGGAACGGAAAAAGAACAAAACCATTTACTAACTTTTACTTATCCAGATATTCAAAACATGATGTTGTCTGCAGAGTACTTACACATCACTGTTAATACGACCATGGACATATATAAAACTAAAGGTCTCCGAAAGCATGATTTTATCATGATATATGCGATAAAACCGACCCGTATAAAGGAACAGCCAGTATGCCTGTTTCTGAGTAAATTTTCAAACAGGACATTTATTCTATATATTTATTATATAATTTAGAAATAGTTTATATACTTTAAAAGCAAATACGTACTAATTGCATGGTTCTCAATCGTGCAATGGGATGGTGAATAAAATGTCAGAAAATCGTGTAGATCCAACGGTAGCAGGTCTCTTCTTAGTTTCCTTCATAACGTTGGTCTTCGGATTCCTTGGTCTTGGTGCCTATACTGAAAATATGTGGATAGACACACCTCAGGCAACAGGGATCGCTGTATTTGTAGGTATATTGATCGCAGTGCTGATGGTCTCGGCAATAAGGTGCGGTAACGCGTTCGCAGCGGCATTGTACGGTTTCGTAGCAATAACGCTCTTCCTGCCGTCGGTCGCAACCGGTACCGCGGGCTTCATAGGAATGGGCGGTGAATTCGGTGCTATGTTCATGTTCATCATAGCGGCGATATTGTACATAGTGTTCATGTTGGTAGCATTATTCGTGGGCGCACCCAAGCTCCTCGTGATCATATTGTTCCTCGTGGCACTGCTGTATCTGTTCGTCGGATTGTTCGTGAATGCTCTGAACAACAACGCAGATCCGAAGACATTCGGACTTCTGTTCGGTATCTTCGGTGTGCTTGCAGGTCTGGTCTCAATGTACCTCGCGTTCGCGCTTTCAACACAGAAAGCACCTGTCTTCTGAACAAGCTGACGGGAAAGAACAAAAAACCTTTTCCCCCTTTTACTTATCATTCTCCTCTCATATCCCATTTTCACCAGCAGGTGCATTTATATTCAGCGTGCTGATTCACACCTGATGCCAAAAAAGAAAGAGCGCAGAAATAAGTTGATAGTGATACTCGTGGTGTTACTGTTCATAGGAACGGCGTTCGCCGTCGCCGTGTTCGCAACGGTCACGAGCTGAACGTACGAATGATGTGATAAAGGATACGAACATCCTATTAACGTAACGTCCGATCTAGTTCATTACATCTTTTTTATGCAATGAACGAAGTATCGCCGTTAACAGAAAGTATTAGATATGCATCCTCCGTTCCGTCATTGGGATGCACATGCGCAGAGGAGACGTTCTCATCGCAGATGCGGTGATATGCTTCATTTCGCTTATCGTTGTGCCGTATATGAGCCTCCGCCACGGAATGCTCGGATTGGCAGCGATATTTATCATAGCGATAGCGAGGATCGCATTGCAGAAATTGTTCTACGATGATCAGAAAGCTCTGAAAATAAGAACAAGAAGAAGGATGATGATGAACATCGATCCTATATCATTTGAATTGTATTTCGTATTCCTTACATTTGCGGCGTTAATAGCATCATTGGAAGTATCGTTTATATCTTTCATGATGATGGTTATTGTTTCCGCACTGATCAGAATATCATTGGAGTACTATTGGTTCAGCGACCGGCCGAACCGATGGTATTCGTTGAGATTCAGGATGTATAACGTACGGAGGAACATGAGCCCCTCATATTCAGAACGTTTGCAGAAGATACTTGTCACCGAGGTGGACGGAATGAAGAGCCGGGATTTTGAAAGATATATAGCGGACCTCCTTGACATGAACGGATTCAAAAAGATACAGATGGTAAGAGGAGGGGATTTCGGAGTGGATATGACCGCCGACCTTGACAAAGATCGATACGTGTTCCAATGCAGGAGATCGGAGTCGAGAATAGGCATTAAAGCGGTCCAAGAGGCCTTTCAGGGAAGAGAGCACTATAAGGCCGATATCGCGGTCGTCGTAACTAACAATTACTTCACAAAGCCGGCTTATGACGCTGCAGACCGAAAAACGGCATTATGGGACCGTGAGAGATTAGGCAACCTGATACGGAGAGCAAGGGATTCGTTATCCGATGAGCAGTACAACGAGGAGATGAAAGCTTCGGAATCAGAGATAAGGATGTTCGCCGCGCTCTTCGATCAGGGAAAAGGAGATATCCGGTTGACTGAAAAGGTAATGGGAACTGTTTTTCCCACGGGCAACATAAGATCGGACGAGGATGTAGGCCAATTTTTGAAAAAGGTAAGCGAGCACATCTACGATAACGGCGGGATCTCGGAAAGAAGGCTTGAAAGATTACACCGGGCATTGGAAAAGAACAGGTCGATAACACCGTTCGAGGCCGATATGGCGTGTTATCATCTGTGCGAAACTCACACAATAACAATAAAGGACACCGGCGAAGCGAGAAGCAGACTCGCAAAGGCTTTTCTGGAGTCTGAAGGGGTGTAAGGAACTCATAGAATATAAAGTATAGCACGTGGAAAAAAAAACAATACACCTATATCAATTCATCAATTTCAGAGAGTGATTTTTTTCATAAACGGACGATAAAAAAATATATTCTGGCTCACGTTGTTTTTCAAACGATGCCTATATTATATACGCACAACAAATATTATTTCTCACACCCCACGACAGGGGGAGGAAACATTCGGCAAGGATCGATGATTTTTAAAATTTCCGGAAGGAGAGCCCATGATGAAAAATAAGGAAGAACGAAAAACGGGGCGGTACAAAGGAGGTTTATTCGCCATTCTTTGTGCTGCGCTGATGGTTGTGATGGTTGTTGCGCCGATAGCTAACGCGTCTGCTGCACAACAGATCACGAACGATGAGCCGAGCACGGATATGTCGTTCGATGATTCGCACAACAGCTATGCATGGTGCGGGGCGCTGTTCGAACAGACCGACAGTGATTATCTGTGGGTGGGAACGAACCGCGACCTGGACGCGGCAGTGGTAGCCCAAGGTACCGGATTGGCGCCTTGGTCCTCAGAGTTCCAGCGGATGTACGACATGCTCGGCATGGAACAGCCGAGCAAGGACAACGCGGGAAAGATATACAGATACAACATGAACGACCCCGAAGGGGGATGGGAATTCGTATTCGATGACCCGATGATAAACGGCTGGAGAAAAATGGTCGTTTTCAACGGTGATCTGTATGTATTTGCAGGATTGACAAATATGTACACGTACGACCAGAACGGAGACCCTCAGTACCTGACGAACCGCTATTCGGCGATCTACAAGTTCTCTGCGGACTACCAGTCCGGGGATCAGCCGGAAGTGGTGTTCTGGGAGAGGCTGACATCGGGAGCAGAGTATTTCCGTGCAGCACACATCAATGACGGTATATTATACGTAGGAACATTCGACTGCAGGATATTTGCAACGGACGGAAGCGGCCTTGCATCCCTTACGCCGCTGAGCGGTGAGAAGGACACCGGATGGGAACTGGTCGTGGACATCAGGGCTGACCCGTTGTTCGCCGAGATCAGGGCCTCGCCGTACTGGGGCAACTCATGCGTATGGGACCTGACGTGGTTAGGCGACAGCTTATACGCATTCGTGAATGCAGCGGACGGTTTCCGCGTGTTCAAATTAACACCCGCATTCGGCGAATGGGAAATGAGCATCGTCGTCGGCGCGAATGACAATGCATTGTATCCGCAAGGAGTGGGAATAGGCAAACACCCCGCGGCATCGCCCTTCTTATTCACAGTGGATGATGAAGAGTACGTCTATGTGTCAACATTCGCGAACGGACCGTCATTCCTCGGCGCCATGGCAGGAGAAGTGACGAGACCGGGAAGCATGTTAGCTGCCTTTGATAACTTCTACAATGCCGCAGTGATGTACCGTTTCAATGCGGACGACGTTTGGGAAGTGGTCGTCGGCGATTCGAGCGGTTTCGTTGCGGTCGACAAGGCCGGAGTGCCGCTGAATCATATCGGCGACACACGTGCGGGATTCTACCCCGGTGCGGCAGACCTTAACCCGTCGTCGAACCTCTACATATGGTGGATGGCCGAACACGACGGCAAGATGTGGGCAAGCACATGGGACGTCGGTATGTTCCGTGATTACGCGCCTGTGATGATAGGTGCGTTATGGATACAGAACGGAGATGCAGGGCTGGATGTTCTGATGGACCTCCTTGCAAAACTGCTTGCGATATACAACAATATAATGGCCGTTGCAGAAGCACTCGGCGAGATAGATTATCAGGCGCTCGCAGATGAGCTCGGAGTTATTTTCACCGCATATGCGGAGGAGATATCGGCCGCGGTCGATGCAGGCGCAACCACAGAGGAACTGATCGCCATAATACAACAGCTGCCTGAAGACCGTACCGCGGTGCGCACGACAGCGGCAGGATCGTTAGCGGTGTCGAGACAGGTCCTCTACGACTCGGTAGTGGATCTCATCAACGCGATAAGAGCTAACCCAGGAGTGATACAGCAGGCCGTTGATACGTTATCAATGGCATACTCGAATGCATTATTCTTCGCATTCCTGACCGACACATCGGACCCCGCGGGATTCGATCTGTTCTTCTCTGAGGACGGCGGAGTCACATGGACACCTTACACGGTCAACGGTTTCGATAACGCATTCAACTACGGCGGACGTGTTATCCTGCCCGCAGGCGATTACGGACTGTTCATACTGACAGCGAACCCGTTCGCGGGATGCGAAGTATGGAAGATAGGCGATGACGGACCTTCCGTGATCTCATATGCACCTGATAACGTGATCATGACCGTGGGCGATACGGAAACATTCTATGTGAAGACCATAGGCACGGAACTGACCGCGGCCGATTTCGGTGACGGCTCACTTCTCAGTGCAGATATCGCACTCGTTAAACAACTGGACCCCATAAGGGTTTACACATCAACAGTAACAACAGAAGGCGGCAGATACATTGAGAGCGGAGCCATGACCATGGTCCCGGTATATCTGTATGAGGTCACCCTCACCGCATTAGATGCATGCGGTCCAACTGTGATGGAGTACACCTTGACATCAGATGCGCTGACGGTCGACGGAACAATGGACGTTCAGATCAGTGGTATTTGGATCCCTCCGTATCTTGAGATTGTAACGTTACCCGGCAAGCTTGTGTACTTCGTAGGCGAGTCACTCGACCTTACCGGACTTACGGTCAGGCTCGTATACGAAGACGGCACCGCAGATGAAATGATATCTTACGTAGCGGACCCTGCGCACGGAACGATACTCGATACCGTTGGTACAGTGACGATAGATCTCAGCTATCAACTCACAAGGGCCACTAGTGCAACACCGACATCCTTCGAAGTGACGGTAGAGGACATAATCGAAGATGTCG